>JBEVKB010000082.1:0-36659 GCA_040509875.1 Steroidobacteraceae bacterium
CTGTTCGGCTGGTACGACTACAGCTTCGGCCTGCCCGGCAAGGAGCTGATGGAAATGTGGATGGACTACCACACCTGTCGCTGGCCCTCCGGAATGGGAGCCAGGGAGATTGCCGCGCATTTCCTTGCGATGAACGCGGAGCAGGCGCCTGATGGCGCTGGGAAGATCATCACCTTTTCGCATTTCATGCCGAGAATCGACTTGATGCCGGCGACGGTGCCGCCGGAAAAACAACTGCTCTATCCTATTCTCGGCTCCACGCAGTTGGATCGCCAGCTGCGCAAGTTGCGGTCCACCGTGCACGTGTACGGGCACAGCCATGTGAACCGACGCCTGCAGATCGACGGCGTGACTTATATAAACAATGCGTTCGGCTATCCGCAGGAAGAACGTATCGCTTCCAAACGCCTGGTCTGCATCGAGACGGTTTGACCATGAGCACGCATCATCTGGACCCCGGGGTCATCGAACTGTGGTGTGTGTTCTACGACCGGATCACGGATGAACGACTCCACCAGTCATACCGCGGACTGATGAACGCGGCTGAACGCAAGCAGGAGGTGCGGTTTCACTTCGAAAACGATCGCCGGCGGTACTTGCTGACGCGTGCGCTCGTGCGCACTGTGTTGTCGCGATATGCAGGTGTCGCGCCCGGTGACTGGACGTTCGCCACGAATGAATATGGGCGGCCGGAAATCAGCAACGTCGAGGCGCTCGGGGCCGAACTGTCGTTCAACATTTCGCACACTCGCAGCCTGATCGTCCTCGGCGTCACCCGAGGCAGGGCGTTGGGTGTGGACGTCGAGAACATTGCCACTCGCTCGGCGCCTATCGATGTGGCCGACCGTTACTTTGCCAGCGATGAAGTGGCTGCGTTGGCTGCTGCGGGCGCCGATCAGCAGCACTATCGCTTCTTCGAGTACTGGACATTCAAGGAGTCGTACATCAAGGCGCGAGGGATGGGGCTGTCGATTCCACTCGATAAATTCAGCTTTTCCTACCCGTCGGATACGTCGGTGAGTCTGGCCCTGCAGCCGGAGTTGGCAGATGACGCGAAGCGCTGGCACTTGTGGCAGTTTCAGCCGTCACCGGAGTATCTGGTCGCGGTGTGCGCGGAGAGATCGGGCGCGAACCTGCCGAGGGTGGTGGTTCGGGAGGCGGTGCCGACGGTCAGCGATGAAGCAATGGTGCTCGCTCCGTTGCGGACGTCATTCTTGACGCTGTCTTAGGTCTTACTTCGCGTGGGCGGCTTGTAAGCAACAGCGTTACAGATCCAACACCAACCGCGCCGTCTTCGCCCTCGAACAACACGGCGTCATCTGATCGTTCTGTTCCCTTTCCTGGTCCGTCAGGAATGAATCGCGATGATCCGGTATTCCAGAAATCACCCGGGTCAAACACGTCCCACAGACGCCCTGGTCGCACGACGTCGAAATCTCGATTCCGTTCTCGAACAACACTTCCACGATCGGCTTGTTCGCCGGAATCACGAACACCTGGCCCGTGCTCGCCAGCTCCACTTCGAACTGCCCCGCCGGTGTCGTCACCTGCTCGGCAGGCGCGAAATATTCCCGATGAATCTGCGCATCGCTCCAGCCATTCTGCTTGGCAGCCTGCAACACGTGGTTCATGAATCCACTCGGCCCGCACACATACAAATGCGTCCCCGGCGACGGCTGGGCCAGCAATTTAACCGCATCGAACTTCTGCGCATCCGGCCCGTCGTCGTGATGAAACACTGCCTTGTCCGCATACGACGATTGCCGGATGCGCTCCGCAAATGCCGTCCGCGCTGCTGTCCGAGTGCAATAATGCAACTCGAAGTCGACATCGCGCCGCGCGAGATGCTCCGCCATGCTGATCATCGGCGTAACGCCGATTCCACCAGCGAGCAGCAGGTGCCGCGTAGCTTCGACAGCGAGCGGAAAATGATTCCTGGGCTCGCTGACGTTGATGAAATCGCCTTCCCTGAACTTGTCATGCAACGCCACCGACCCACCGCGGCCATTGGTATCGCGCAGCGCGGCAATCACATAGCGGTGCTGTTCGCTGGGATCGTTGCACAGCGAATACTGGCGAATGAGATCCTCGCCGATCTGCACATCGACGTGCGCGCCCGCGGTGAACAGTGGCAGCGCCCTGCCCTCCGGATCCATGAGTTCGAACGAACTGACGTCCGTCGCCTCCTCGCGTCGCTGTGAAATCCTGACCTTCAACCATGAATGAATCATCGCAATGAGTTCCGGCAAGCTGGAATGAACAAAGGGCACACCCTGTTTCGGGCTAGGTGTCGGCGGTGTGCTGACTCAGTGCGCGGCATGGTCACGCCGAGGATACGGCCCGAGCAACAGCAGAATCAATGCGCCTAGTCCGAATCCCAACGCGGCAACATAGAAGCCGATGTCGTAGCGCGCGTGTGATCGAAGACAGTTGCAAACGCAACTGGAGCTGCGCCAGAACACACGGCCAGCACACCGTACAGCAAGGCATAAATCTTCGAGTAATGGGGCCATGTAGAGCATCCACAGGTTGCCGGTGATCGAGGCTGCGAGCATGAAGCCTATGCTCAAGCCAAACAGACCGACGAGAGCATTCAGGCGCGCGCCGTAGCGACGAATCAGCCAGCCGACGATGGGCGCGATCAACGCACCCAGCCCGGCGCTGAACAGGATGGACGATTGAAACTGCGCGCGCGCCCAGCCGAATTCTTAGGTCAGCGGCTTGACCAGCACGCCGATGGAATAGAACGGCAATACCACCGAACTGCACGTGACACCGGCGCATGCGGCGACAATGAGCAACCAGCCACACTGCGCTCGCCCATCAGAACGAATACCCCGCGGTCATGCCGTAGCTGCGTGGCGATCCACCGAATGCCTGGTAGCCCACGCCCAGCGAGCGGATATCCACGTAGTCGGTGTTGCCGATGTTGCGGCCATACACCGAGAAATTCCACGGCCCCATGTCGTAGCCGATGCTGCCATCGAGAATGCCGTACTCCTGCATGATGGGCGCATCGAGATTCTTGAAGTCGGTATCGGCTTTCGCACGGCGTTCGTACGACACACGCGTATTCAATGCGCCGGGACCGTGATTTATATTGATTTCGATGTAGTATCTTTACCGTGCCGCCGGGCGGTCGACTACGGAAATCCGATCGATCATTCGAGGCTGCGTTGCGCGGAGTCGAATGCCTCGAGCCGTTCGAAGAAGTCACGTAATTGCGTACGCAGCAGGTCGAGTTCGGCATTGGACATGCCTTCGACCATGGATTGATACACGTCCGTGCTCAGGGTATTGCACATGACTGCCAGCTCGCGACCCTTCTTGGTCAGCGACACCGTCACCGAGCGGCTATCGTCCTCGGCGCGCTTGCGTTTGACCAGGCCGCGTTTTTCCAGCTGCCGCAATTGATGGGAAATCGTCGACTGCGGCAGCACCATGCGCGTGACCAGGTCGCCGACGCGCACTTGTTCGTTCTCGAGCAGGATGACCAGCATTCGCGAATTGTGCAGGTCGATGCCGTATCCCCGGAAATAGGGATTGCAGATCAGCACGACCCGCGCACTGATGCGATGAATGAGGAACGAGATTCGCTCGTCGAGCGGCGGCAGGGGCTGCTTGCTTGGCTTTCGCATCGTCGGTGCTCGGCGCATGGGCTTTTTGCTGCTGCAGATCCCTGCGGCGTGCGCGGCACTCTAGCATACCCGTGGGAAAACGCAGCCCGGTGGACAATCCGTCAGATATGAATGGCGTGCCCCAGCGCTTTCAATGCCGCCTCGTGAAACGCCTCGCCCAGGCTCGGATGCGCATGCACGGTACCGGCGATGTCTTCCAGCACGGCGCCCATCTCGATGGCCGTTGCGAACTCACCGGCCAGCTCCGAAATATGCTGTCCCACCGCCTGGATGCCCAACACCAAGTGATCGCTTTTCCTCGCGATCACTCGCACGAAACCACCGTCTTCGCCCGCATCCATCGACAGCGCGCGGCCATTCGCCTGGAATGGAAACACGGCTACGATGATCGACGGATCCGTCCCGGGCTTGAGGTCAGCACCGACGCTGACGATCTCCGGCTCGGTGAAACAGATGGCGGGCATGGCGCGCGCATCGAATCGGCGGCGTTTGCCGGCGATGATCTCGGCCACCATTTCGCCTTGGGCGCTCGCCTTGTGAGCGAGCATGGGCTCGCCGACCAGGTCGCCGATCGCCCAGACATTCCGGGTGGAAGTGGCGCAACGATCGTCCACCTGTACGAAGCGACCGTTCATGGCCACCGCCATTTCTTCGAGGCCCCAGCCACGAGTCAGCGGTTGCCGCCCGACCGTCACCAGCACGCGTTCTGCGGGTAGTGTAAGCCGTTCGCCATTTTGCATCTCGGCTTCGACGGCATCGCCTTTCGCGCCCAGGCCGAGAACCTTGGTATCGAGATGCACGGTCACGCCATGACGATCGAGCCAACGACGTACGGGCTCGACGAGTTTCGCATCGTACTGAGGCAGGATCTGCGACTTCGCTTCGACGATGCTGACGTCGACGCCAAACTTGCGCATGGCAGTGCCGAGTTCGAGCCCGATATAGCCTGCGCCCACGACCACGAGCCGTTTCGGCAACTCCTGCAACGACAACGCATCGCTCGAAGAGATCACGCGGCCGCCGAACGGCATGAACGGTAACTCGATAGGCGTCGAGCCGGTCGCGAGAATGATGTGCTCCGCCGATACAGTCACATCGCCATCTGCCGTGCTGACTCGACAGGTCTTGGCGTCCGAGAAGGCTGCCCAGCCGGACAACACTTTCACTTTCGCTCGCGACAGCAGCGCCCGCACGCCGCCGTTGAGCTTATCGACGATCCCTTCTTTCCATTTCGTCGTCGCAGCGAAATCGACACGCGGCGGTGTGTCCAATGCAATGCCGAACTGCGGCGTTCGTGCAGCCTTCGACATGGACTCGAACTGTCCGGCCGCGTGAATGATTGCCTTGGAAGGAATGCAGCCGCGAATCAGGCAGGTGCCGCCGAGTCGATCGGACTCCACCAACACTGTGTCGAGGCCGAGTTGCCCGCAACGGATGGCGGCGACATAGCCGCCTGGGCCGCCGCCGACAACCAGCACAGTAGTCTTGAGGCTCTGTCTCATGGTCGATCCAGGAACAAGTGCGCGGGACGCTCAATGAGTCGCCGCAGTCGCGAGACGAATCTCGCCGCATCGTGGCCGTCGATGATGCGATGATCGAAAGCGCAGGACAGGTTCATCAAGGTGCGAATCGCGATCTGGCCGTTGAAGACCACCGGCCGATCAACGAGCTTGTTCGGCCCGATGATCGCCACTTCCGGCGCATTGATCACAGGCGTCGCCGAGATACCGCCGAGTGCGCCGAGACTGGTGAGCGTGATCGTCGATCCAGTAAGTTCTTCACGAGTCGCCGTTCCCGCGCGAGCCGCTGCTGTGACACGAGACAACTCTCGTGCGCAGCCCCACAAATCGAGCGACTCGCAGTGGCGCACGACCGGAACCATCAAGCCGGCATCCGACTGCGTCGCGATGCCGATGTGTACGGCATCGTAACTTCGCAGCACACCGGGCTCTTCGTCATAGCGCGAGTTGACGTGTGGAAACTCAGGAACGAGCGCCACGATGGCACGCATGAAGAAAGGTAGCAACGTGAGCTTCGGCTGATTCTCGCTGCGATCCTCGTTCAGTTCGCGACGCAGGGCTTCCAGTTCGGTCATGTCGAATTCCTCGACGTAACCGAAGTGCGGGATATTGCGTTTCGCCTCCTGCATTTTCTCAGCGATGCGGCGACGCAGGCCGATCAGCTTCGTGTCGTGGACACCGTGACGCTTCGCAAAGCGATCGTTCACTGGCGCGACGTTGCCACCGCGTGCGATGAATTCTTCGAGATCCTGCTCCGTAATGCGTCCCGCCGGTGCCGAACCGGGAACGAATTGCAGGGGGATGCCGAGTTCGTAGGCGCGACGACGCACGACAGGCGATGCGAGCGGCGCTTCGTCGACTGGACGAGTCGTGAACGCTTGAGCAGCTGGCGCGGGAGGCTTCTTTGGCGCCGACGTTTCGCGAACTTTGGCGGGTGGCGCTGGACGTGGTGGCTCGGCAGTTTTAGCGGCGGCTGCAGGCTTTTTCTCTTCGGTCACTTCCGTGGTGCCGTCGACTTCGAACTCCACCAGCGACGCGCCAACGGGGACGAATTCGCCCGCTGCGCCAGTGGTCGCGACAACCACTCCGCTCACCGGCGATGTCATGTCGACGGTGGCCTTCTCCGTCATGACGTCGACCAGCGATTGGTCTTCGGCGACCCGATCGCCCACTTGCACGTGCCACGCGACGATCTCCGCCTGCGTCACGCCTTCGCCGATGTCCGGAAGACGAAAAATGAAACGTGTCATGATCTAAGGCTCCAGAGTACGGCGCATGGCGGCATCGACTCGCGCCGGCCCAGGGAAGTAGTCCCATTCGAACGCGTAGGGGTAAGGCGTGTCCCAGCCGGCGACGCGCTCGATCGGCGAACGTAAGTGATGGAAACATCGTTCCTGCACCAGCGCCGATAGCTCACCACCGAATCCGCCGAAGCGCGATGCTTCATGAACGATGACGCAGCGGCCTGTGCGCTTGACCGAGGCCACGATGGTATCGATGTCGAGAGGCACGATGCTGCGAAGATCGATCAGTTCGGCATCGATGCCGCTCTCCTCGATGGCTGCACCTGCTACATGGACCATCGTACCGTAAGCCAGCACCGTCAACGCGGAGCCCGGACGCACGATGGCCGCTTTACCCAGAGGAACGGTGTAGTACTCGTCAGGTACTTCGCCCATCGGATGATCGGCCCATGTCTTCAGTGCAAGCTCGTGATGGCCGTCGAATGGGCCGTTGTAGACGCGCTTGGGCTCGAGGAAGATGACCGGATCGTCGTCTGCGATCGACGCGAGCAGCAAGCCCTTTGCATCGTACGGATTGGATGGGATCACTGTTTTCAGCCCGGAAATGTGGGCGAAAATAGCTTCGGGGCTCTGGCTGTGGGTTTGCCCGCCGAAAATTCCGCCGCCGTATGGCGAGCGAACGGTGAGCGGTGCTGAGAATTGGCCGCCGGAGCGATAGCGCAGACGCGCCGCTTCGGAAACGAGTTGGTCGAATGCTGGCAGGATGTAGTCGGCGAACTGGATTTCGACCACAGGCCTCAATCCATATGCGCCCATGCCGATCGCGGCCGCGATGATGCCGCCTTCTGCGATCGGCGCATCGAAGCAACGTGTTACGCCGTGCTTCTGCTGAAGTTTATCGGTGACGCGAAATACGCCGCCGAAATAGCCGACGTCCTGGCCGAAGATCAACGTGTCAGGATCACGCGTTAACGCCAGGTCGAGAGCCGAGTTCAAAGCCTGAACCATGTTCATGCTGGGCATATCAGACTCCCAGCTCGCGGCGCTGTTCGGTGATGCGCCAGTCCGGATCTTTATAGACACCTTCGAACATCTCTCGCGTGCCGGGCCGGGATTTGCCGAATGTGCCGATGGCTTCGGCCTCTCGGCATGCGCTTTTCACGACTTCGGTCAATTCGACTGTGAGCTTCTCGTGCCGCTCTTCAGACCACTCGCCGATGAGGATGAGGTGTTGCTTGAGGCGTTCCAGTGGATCGCCGAGCGGCCACGCCTGCGCTTCAGTGGCTGGCCGGTACTTTGTCGGATCATCGCTGGTGGAGTGCCCCGCCGCGCGATACGTGAACAGCTCGATCAGTGTTGCGCCGAGATTCGCCTTCGCCCTCTGCGCCGCCCAAATGGTGGCGGCGTGAACCGCGAGGAAGTCGTTGCCATCGACACGCAAACCTGGAATGCCGTAGGCGATAGCTTTGGCCGCGAACGTTGTCGCCTCGCCACCGGCGATGCCCTGAAAGCTGGAAATCGCCCACTGATTATTGGTAATGCACAGAAGCACCGGTGCGCGGTACACGGATGCAAAGGTCAGCGCCTCATGAAAATCGCCCTCCGCCGTCGACCCTTCACCAATGTAGCCAATCGCGATCTTGTCGTCCTGCTTGTACGCCGATGCCATTGCCCAACCGACCGCATGACCGATACGCGTACCCACGTTGCCCGACAGCGAATAGAACCCGTAGTCGCGCGCCGAGTAAAGAATAGGCAACTGTCGTCCCTTCAGCGGATCGCTCGCGTTCGAGTAGATCTGATTGACCAGGTCGACCACCGGATAGTCGCGTGCCATCAGCCAACTAACCACGCGATAGGTGGGGAAGCACATGTCCGATGCGCCAAGCGCCAGCGACTGAGCGGCGCCGATGGCTTCTTCACCCGTCGACTTCATGAAGAAGGTGGTCTTTCCCTGGCGGTGGGCGCGGAAGAGTTGATCGTCAAAGAGGCGCGTCAGCAGCATCGCTCGTAGGCCGCGACGCAGATGATCGGCAGAGAGACTTGGATTCCATGGGCCGACTGCGTTTCCCTCGTCATCGAGAACGCGGATGAGATCGTAAGGCAGGTCGCGTAATTGGTCTTCGGGGGCTTTGATTTCGGGCCGCCTGAGCTTGCCCGCCGCCGGTATCGCCATGTGGTCGAACGTCACCGCATCGCCGGGCCGGGCTTTTGGCGCAGGGATGTGCAGATGGAGCTTATTGGTGTCCGACATGGCGTGACCTTTTCAACCGGTATTTTGCGGCTGGAATGGTGACATCGGTCCCGGGGAAAATCTGCCTCATTTTCGATCGTTCGAACGCCTTCTGGAGGATAATCTCCCTGTTTCGTCAAGTTATTAGGATATATTAACTTTGATCGATCGCATCGCCACCTGCCCGAGAGCCGGAAATGGACGACACCGACCTGAAGCTGCTGCGCATCCTGCAGCGTAACGCCCTGCTTCCCATCGCCGAGATCGCCGAGAAGATCGGTCTGTCGCACACTCCCTGCTGGCGCCGGATCCGCCGCCTTGAGGAAACCGGCGTGATCACCAGCCGGGTCACGATCCTCGATCCCGCGAAGGTCAATTTGCCGGTGAGTGTGTTTGCGAACGTCACCATGACGTCGCATTTGAAGGCGGCGCTTACGAGTTTCGAGCGGGCGGTTGAGAAGGAGCCGGCAATTGTCGACTGCTACTCCGTCACAGGAGTGTCCGATTATTTATTGAGGATTTCGGTGCCCGATGTGGCTGCGTACGAACGGTATCTGAAGGAGCACTTGGTGCATTTGCCTAATGTGCAACAGGTGAATTCCAGTTTCGCGTTGAGGGAAGTGAAGCATACGACGGAGCTGCCGATCTGATCGGCACGACGGTTTCACCAATGAGAGAATTACGCACCGCCACCGTTTAGGAAAGCTCACGAACGAGTTCGTGAATAACCTCGATAACGTGATCGATATGCGCATCGCTCAAGCCAGGAAACACACCGACCCAGAATGTCTGGTTCATGACCCGATCCGTGTTGTCCAGGTTGCCGACGATTCGATAATTCCGCCCCATCATGTAAGGCTGCCGGACTAAGTTGCCGGCGAAAAGATTCCGGGTCGCAATGTTTCTCTGACCCAGGGCCTGCGCGATCTGGTTTCGGCTGAAAGGCGCCTGCTCACGCACTGTGATGAGGAAGCCGAACCAGGAAGGGTCCGCTCCCTTCGTCGCTTCAGGAAGGATCAGGAACTCCTGGAGGTCGCTCAGTCCCTCGTAGAGCCTCTGAAAATTTCGACGCCGGGCCGCGATGATGTGCGTCAACCGATCGAGCTGGGCCACGCCGACCGCCGCCTGCATGTCGGTGATCTTCAGGTTGTATCCCAAGTGACTGTAGGTGTACTTGTGATCGTACCCTGACGGCAACGTACCCAGATCCCAGCCGAAACGCTTGGTGCACGTGTTGTCCATGCCCGGCTCGCACCAGCAATCTCTACCCCAGTCGCGTATCGAGGCGAGCGCGCGGTTCAGTACCGTGCTGTTGGTGAACACAGCGCCACCCTCACCCATCGTGATGTGATGAGCGGGATAGAAGCTCAGCGTGCCGATGTCGCCGAAGGTGCCTACTAAGCGTCCCTCGTATGTTGAGCCTAGGGCATCACAGCAGTCTTCGACCAGCCAAAGATCGTGCTCTTTAGCGATTCGCGTGATCTCACCGAGATTGAATGGGTTGCCCAAGGTGTGGGCAATCATGATGGCCCGCGTCTTCTTGGTGATGGCCTCTTCGACCAGACTCGGTATTACGTTGTAGGTAGGAATATCGATGTCAACGAAGACTGGCACCAGGCCGTTGATCAACGTTGGGTTCACCGTCGTCGGAAATCCTGCAGCGACGGTAATGACTTCGTCACCGGGTCCTACAGCCTCATTCCCCAAGAGCGACGAAGTCAGCGCTGACAACGCGAGCAGGTTCGCCGAGGAGCCGGAATTTGTCGTCAGTACATTCCTGATACCGAGCACCTTACCCAACCGCTTTTCGAAGATCTCGTTATAGCGACCCGTGGTGAGCCAGAAGTCCAACGAGGCGTCGACCAGAGCACGTACTTCTTCAGTGCCATAAAACTTTCCTGAAACGGCGATGGACTGACCGGCGACGAACGGCCTCTCCCCGTGAGCAATGCGCGCGTACTCCTCCACCATGTCCAATATTTTCGTGCGGAGGACTTCGGTTTCTGTCGTGAATTCGCGAGCGGCGAGTGGTGCCTTCGGGACAACAGGACTACGCATCACCATTACATTCCGCTCCCTATATTCCGGCTTCAATCCGTACTACGCGAGCCTTCATTCCTTCGATCCGGCTCCATTACTCGCAACGTCATCGGTGCACGCCGCCGAGGTCAAACTGAGTTCGCAGCGCTCTTTTGTCAAGATTGTGCCTTACTGTTTTCGGACCAATTGCAGTCGTGAAATAAGTATTTTCCTCGCGTTTTCATACGTTGTCTTGCGGCCAGGCCGAGCGACCTCGAACACTTTGACGATCCTGCCCGGGTCGATCGATACACAACCTGTCTTCAAAATTTCATGCACGAGCCGCTTCGACATCTGCGCCTCTTTGTGCGCAATCGGTTGTTGTGACGCAAATAGATAACTGTCAATGGAGGAGTATTGGATTGTCTTGATGTGCTTGAAACAGAATATTTCGTGCGCTTGTAAATATAAAAGCGTAGTGCCGTGACGATCACACGAACACTCGTTGCGTGATTTTTTTTGCATCAGGCAGAGACGACGAGGCGGTGTGCCTGCAATCGACTCACCGCCGACAGCGATCCTAAGAATCATCGACCTCGACTCTAAGTATAAACACGGTGTCGCCGTAATGATCGATAGCACAATGAATGAAGCTCAGGGTCACGTGGGCTGCTTCAACCACGAAGCGTTCTCTGGCTACGGCGCAAAACTACGTAGTTATCTGCTGCGCCGTCTCGGCAGGCATCAAGACGTCGACGATCTGACGCAGGAAGTCTATGTCAGGCTGTTGATGATCGATAAGAAGAAGCCCATCGAGAAACCGCTCGCCTACATCTATGGCATCGCCTCGCATGTTCTTGCGGATTTTGTCATCAATGCGGATTACGAGCGCGGCCATCTCGCTGGCGACAAGGCATTGGATGAGGATGGGTCGATCGAACCGGCGATGCGTTACCCGGACAACATGGCGCACAGGCTCAACATGGAGCAGCAGATCGAGCGGGCCTTGGATAAATTGCCAACGATGCACGCAAAGGTGCTGCTAGCTCACAAGCGCGATGGCTTTTCCTACGAGGAGACGGCGGAACGCCTGAAACTCAGCATTCACACCGTGGAGAAATACGTCACTCAATCGAAAGCCGCGTTTCGAGGAATGACTTGGGACGTGAGCGAGGTGGACTGAGCGGCGTCAGGGCCGCTCAGACTATGCCGCTGCCGAACGACTGCTGCACCGGCCTCTCCGCCGCACAGCTCGCGCGATAGCCGCTGTCACGGTAAACGCGTACGGGATCGATCGCCGCACCCTGCCGCAACCTTGCTTCTTGCAGTATCGGCTGCACATCCGTAACAAACGCACGCTTGAGCGTCTGCGCCGCCATCAGCACGTCGTTCTCTCTCTGATAACCAGCGAGAGCCTCACGATCGACGAGCAGTGCCTGAGCGTAAGCACGCTGCAGCTCGATCGCGCTCGTCATCAGACTCTCGAGCGGATCGGTAACATTGTGCGACTGATCGAGCATATGAGCCGGCGCGAAGCCAGACGCCTTGCGCTTCTCCGCATCCACCAATTCGTTGAAGATCAGGAACAGCCGATAAGGCTCGATCGAGCCCGCGTCCAAATCGTCGTCGCCGTATTTCGAGTCGTTGAAGTGGAAACCGCCCAACCGCTGCGCATGCACCAGCCGCGCGACGATCATTTCGATATTCACATTCGGCGCATGATGCCCCAGGTCGACGAGGCAAAACGCCTTCGGCCCAAGCGTGGTCGCCGCCATGAGCGACGTGCCCCAGTCCTGGATCACGGTCGCGTAGAACGCCGGTTCATACATCTTGTGCTCGATCAACACGCGCCAGTCTGCCGGCAGCTCCGAGTAAATTCTGGCCATCGATTCCAGGTACCGGTCGAACGCACGCACCAGGTTGTGTTGACCTGGAAAGTTAGCGCCATCGCCGATCCACACCGTCAACGCCTTCGAGCCGAGCAACTCACCGATGCGAATGCAATCAACATTGTGAGCGACAGCCTGTGCGCGCACATCACCATTCGTATGCGTGAGACTGCCGTATTTGTAAGACAGCGCCTGCCCAGGCCGATCCTGAAACGTATTCGAATTGACCGCGTCGAAGCCCATGCCCAACGCGTTCGCCTGCTCCTTCACTGCAGACATGTCGTCCGCCTTGTCCCAAGGCAAATGCAGCGAAATCCGCGGGGTCGCCGCGGTCAGCGATTGCACGACAGCGCAGTCCGAAATCTTCTCGTGGACGTTGCGAGGCTCGCCCTGCCCCGGAAAACGAGCGAACCGCGTTCCGCCAGTGCCGACTCCCCAGGAGGGAATCGCAACGGTGAATTTCGCAACCTGCTCGGTCACGGCATCGATGTCGATACTTCGACGTCCCAACTGCGTACCCAACGCCGCGTAGTCCGCGGCATGAGCGAATCGCAAGGGCTCGTTGGCATCGGAAATGGCTTGAGGATCGCGGGGATCGAATACGGCGCGCGTCATGGCAGCAACCCTTTAGCGAGTAAACGCGGCAGCGTTTCCTGCATCGACATTGATGATGTTGCCAGTGGACTTGGCGGAGCGATCCGACGCGAAAAACACCACGGCCTCGGCCACATCCTCGGGATAGACGCTGAGCTTCAACAGGCTGCGGTCACGATACACCGCCTCCAGTTCCTCAGGACTGGTCTTGTATTGCTGTGCTCGCTGCTGCGCCCACTCACCCTGCCAAATCCTTGAACCGCGCAACACCGCGTCGGGATTGACCACGTTCACACGAATACTCAACGGCGCACCTTCCAACGCGAGGCATCGCGCGAGATGCAATTCCGCCGCCTTCGCCGTGCAGTAAGCGGCAGCGCCAGGAGATGCGGCCAGCGCATTCTTCGAGCCGATGAAAACGATCCCGCCGCCGATGGCCTGCGCCTTCAACAGCCGGAAAGCCTGTCGCGCCACGAGGAAATACCCCGTCGACAGGATGTCCATGTTCTTCTGCCAGGTCGCAAGCGTGGTCTCATCGATCGGCGACGCCGACGCAATGCCCGCGTTCGACACGCAGATATCGATACCGCCAAATCGCCAGGCGCTCTCAACGAACCCAGCATTCACCGCATCTTCACGCGTCACATCCACGGTGCAACTGGCGACCACGTCGGAACCGTACTGCTTCTTGAGCCCCGCTTCCACAACCTGCAACGCCTCGCGATCGATGTCGCACAACATCACGCAGGCGCCGTCATCCATCATCCGACGCGCCGTCGCCAGCCCGATGCCACCAGCGCCGCCGGTAATCAACGCAACCCTTCCCGCCAGCGGCTTGGGCTTCGGCATGCGTTGGAGCTTTGCCTCTTCCAGGTCCCAGTATTCGATATCGAACGCTTCCTGCTCGGGCAAGCCGCGATACGTGCTCACACTGGCCGCGCCGCGCATCACATTGATCGCATTAATATAGAACTCGCCGGCGATCCTGGCCGTGGCCTTGTCGGCGGCAAAGGTAATCATGCCCACGCCCGGCACGAGATACACAACCGGATTGGGATCGCGCATTGCAGGCGAACCGTTGCGTTTGCAGCGTGCGTAGTACCCCGCATACCTCTCGCGATATGCCTCGATCGCACCTTTGAGCTGCGGGATGAATTCCGCTACCGATCCGCGAGTGGGATCGAACGGCAGCACCAGCGGCCAGATCTTGGTGCGCAGAAAATGATCGGGACACGACGTGCCCAGGTCCGCCAGTTCCTGCAACCGGGCGCTACCGACGAAGTCGAGCACCGCCGGGCTATCGTCGAAATGTCCAATCTTGCGCGTGGTGGCCGAAATCAATCCGCGAATACGCGGCATGATGGCTGCGGCGACTTCACGACGATTCTCTACAGGCAACGCTGCCGTCTTGAGGGCGCCGAAGGGCTTGGCCGACGCGCTCTTCTCGGCGAGCCAAAGCGTCGCGCGATTGATCACATCCAGCGTATTCTCATAACAAGCCTTCGATGTATCCGCCCACGTGAACACACCATGAGCTTCGAGAATGACGCCCTTGGCCTTGGGATTCGCACGAACGAACTCACGCAGCTTCAGGCCCAGCTCATAACCCGGGCGCACCCAGGGCAGCCAGCCGATCTCGTCGCCGTAAATCTCTTTCGTGAGCGCACGGCTGTCGGCGGAAGCCGCAATAGCAATCAGTGCATCCGGATGCATGTGGTCGACATGCGCGCGATCCACCAATCCATGCAGAGGCGTATCGATACTCGCCGCGCGTGCATTCAGGTTGAAGGTGCAGTGCGAATACAGCGGCACGAGCACGCTGTCGCTGTCGGGGCCGGTGTAGAACCGCTCGAGCCCCAGGAACTTCTCCATATAAAGAGTGGCGAAACCATCGAGCTTCATGGTGCCGAGGTCGCCGCCCGACCCTTTGACCCACAGGACCTTGACGTCCTTGCCGGTCAGGGGATCCGGCGACTCGAACTTCGCAGAGGTGTTGCCGCCGCCGAAGTTGGTGATGCGCTTGTCGGAGCCCAGCAGGTTGGAGCGGTACAGCAACAGCTCGGGAGGCGACATAACAGCGGCAGCGTTGTCATCCCAACGGTTGTCGACTACCAGCGATGGTGCAGAATGCAGCGGTTGTGTCGCAGACATGTGGATTCCCCCAGGCTCTTGCTGACGGTGCGGGCACCTTGCCCGAGCCGCCGTTCTGAAGAAGTCTGTGTACCATAGGGAATCATCAGATACAATCAAGTACAGTCATCTTCAATCAGTTTCGGTCAATCCATCTCGGCCAATATTTACGGTGCCTCATGCTCGAGCGGGAACGCCATAGTTTAATCGTCAAACTGGTTGCGACGCGGTCCTTCGTGAGCGTCACCGAGTTGCTCGAATTGCTCGACGCCTCCGAGGCGACCATTCGGCGCGACATCAATACATTGGCGGAACGCGGCGAGATCAAACGCATCCGCGGCGGCGCCGAATCCGTTCACCCCAGGCACCAACCGCACCTGGTCGGCATGCCCTTCTCGCTCAGCGAACAGATCAACGTACCGCAGAAGCGCGCCATCGCCCGTGTGGCCGCCGGCCTCATCGAGCCCAACGACAGCATCATCATCAATGGCGGCACTACTACCTTCGCGCTGGTCGAGTTCCTCGCCGAGCACGATCTCGACGTACTCACCAATTCATTTCCCATCGCCGCGAAGCTGCTGGCCACCAGTCGCAATCGTATCACCCTGCCTGGCGGCACCATTTTTCGTGAACAAAACATCATCCTGAGTCCCTTCAGCAACGAGTCCATCGACAACTTCTGGGGCAACAAGCTGTTGACCGGCTGCTATGGCATCAATCGCTTCGGACTGATGGAAGCCGATCCGCTGGTCGTGCAGGGCCAGATCAAGTTGTTGAAGCGCAGCGAGCACGTGATCGTGATGGCCGACAGCAGCAAGCTGCGTCGCAGTTCCGCCATGATCGTGGCCGCGCTCGATCAGATCTCGACGTTGATTACCGATGAGGGCGCCACCGCCGACGAACTCGCAGTGTTCGACCGCACCGGGATCAAAGTCATCATTGCGAAGGTATCCGCTGACGACGAGTTGCAGAAGCTCGCGTAACGTTTCTCGACCGGGGCACGCAACGTACGTGCACCCGCGTCTATATCACTGACAACGGGGGATCGATGCTCAAACTTCCGCGAATACTGGCATGGGTGACCGCACTGGTGCTGATGGCTGCCTGTTCGCAGCAGCAGCCGGCGAACCAACGCACAAGAATCGCCATCGTAGCCAAGTCACTGGGTAACGGCTTCTTCGACGCTGTCCACAAGGGCGCCGATGAAGCGGGCGCGGCGCTCGACGCCGAAATAATTTTCACCGGTCCCACGACGCCGACAGCGGAAGGCCAGATCGAAGTCGTGAATGCCTTGATCGCACAGAAGGTGGATGCGATTGCAATTTCCGCCAACGATCCCGATGCGCTGGTGCCAGTGCTGAAGCGCGCCATGCAGCGGGGCATCAAGGTGATCTCGTTCGATTCGGCGGTCGATCCCGCCGGTCGCATCGTCCATCTCTCACCCTCCTCCGATGCATTGATCGGCACGACGGTGGCGCAACTCGCCGCTGATCTCGCTCCAGGCGGAAAGGGCAAAGTCGCTGTCGTCTCTGCCACGCCGACATCCACCAATCAGAATGTCTGGCTGAAAGAAATGCAGCGTGCGTTGGCGGATCACGCCGGCCTGGAGTTCGTCGGTGTGGTGTATGGCGATGACGTGTCGGACAAGTCCTATCGGGAAACGGTCGCGCTGGTGAAGCAGCATCCAGATCTCGCTGTCATCGTCTCACTCAGCTCAGTCGGCATCGTCGCGGCAGCCAAAGCCATCGACGACCAGGGGCTCGCAGGCAAGCTTCCCGTCACGGGACTGGGATTGCCTTCCGAACTGGCCGGCTATGTGGCCAAGGGGGTCGTGCCCAAATTCGCTATCTGGAACCCCATCGACCTGGGTTACGCAACGACGCAGATTGCAGTGCGCCTGGCGCGTGGCGAGCCGGCAAACGCACCCGTGTCCATAGAGCGGCTCGGCACAGTCACGTTCGACGCTACCGGCGTCGGTGCAATGGCTGCACCGTTCATCTATGACAGCAGCAACGTCCAGCAGTTTGCGAAGATTTTCTAGGGCGTCACCATGTCCGCCGCGGTCCTGTCGCTTTCCGGAATCCAGAAATCCTTTGCCGGGACGCGCGCGCTGCGCGATGCCCACTTATCTTTATATGCGGGTGAAGTGTGTGCGCTCGTCGGTGAGAACGGCGCCGGAAAATCCACCCTCGTGCGCGTGTTGTCGGGGCTACTGCAACCCGACGCAGGTGACATTCAACTCGACGGCCGCAGTCTGCGGATCGGCGGCGTAGACCACGCACGCGAATTAGGCATCAGCGTGGTTCACCAGGAATGCATGGTGTTCGACAACCTGTCCGTCGCCGAGAACATCTTCGTCGCCGGACGTCCAAGTCAACGTCGTCTCGTAGCCTGGCGTGCCATGCATGAGCGCGCTTCCGTCATCCTGCGGCAATTGGACGCGGATTTCGATCCGGACATGCTGGCCGGCGAATTGAGCGTCGCACAGAAGCACATCGTGCAGATCGCCCGAGCGCTGACCACGGATGCGCGGGTGATGATTCTCGACGAACCGACAGCGTCGCTGTCGCATCGTGAGGTGAGCGATCTGTTTCGCATCGTGAGCAAGCTCAAAGCAGCCGGTTGCGCCGTGCTGTTCATCACGCACAAGTTCGAGGAGATTTTCGCCATCGCCGATCGTTACGCGGTGTTTCGTGACGGCACCTCCGTCGGGGATGGACAAGTATCGGACGTCGATCGCGATACCATGATCCGCCTGATGGTGGGCCGTGACGTCGAACAGCTGTTTCCGAAACTACCGACGACTATCGGCGAAGAACTGCTGCGCGTGGAGCGTCTTTCGCGCGCTGGTGAGTTCGAAGACATTTCGTTCTCCGTCCACGGCGGAGAGATCGTCGGTGTATATGGTTTGGTTGGCGCCGGCCGCACGGAACTCGCGCAGGTTCTGTTCGGCCTGACGCGAGCCGATACTGGAAATATCTCGGTCAAGGGTCAGCGTGTCTCGATCGACTCGCCGGCGCAGGCAGTAAAGCACGGCCTGGCACTGGTTCCCGAAGATAGACAGCAGCAAGGCGCAATCCTGCAATTCACCATTGCCGACAACATCTGCCTGCCGAACCTGCAGACACTGGCGCCGCGAGGATTCCTCGGTCGTGCGCGCGAGTCGGCACTCGCAGACCAATGGACTGCTTCGCTGCAAGTGAAGTCACGCGATTCGCAGCAGAACGTTGCCGACCTTTCCGGCGGCAACCAGCAGAAGGTCGTGATTGCCAAATGGCTGGCGCGCAATCCGAGCGTGCTCATCCTCGATGAGCCGACCAAGGGCATCGATGTGGGCGCGAAGTCGGCGGTTCATGCAGTTACCAGCGAGTTCGCCCAACGCGGCAATGGCGTGCTGATGATCTCTTCGGAGCTGCCGGAAATCATGGGCATGTCGGATCGCATCCTGGTCATGCGGCGCGGCCGATTGCGAGCGCAGTTCAAACGCAGCGAAGCCACTGCCGAAGGCATCATCCGGGCGGCCACCGATGCCTGAGCGAATCGATTACCTGCCAATGCAACCGACGATGCCTCCCAGCCGGCGAAGATTCAGTGCCACGGCGCAACGTGACACGGCGCTTGCTCTCGTCACACTATCGCTCTTTATCGGTGTGACTATTGCCTTCCCGCAGTTCGCACAGCCGACGAACCTCGCCGAAGTGCTCGATGACAGCGCCCTGCTGATTCTGCTGGCGCTCGGACAGATGCTCGTCATCCTGTCGCGCGGCATCGATCTGTCCATAGCGGCGAATCTCGCGCTGAGCGGGATGATCGCGGCGTTGTTCAATCGTAGCTTTCCCGATGTGGGCATAGTGGCGGTGATGGGCATTGCTACTGTGAGTGGCGCAGCCCTGGGCGCGATCAATGGCCTGCTCGTCTGGAAGTTGAAGTTACCGCCCATCGTCGTCACGCTCGGCACCATGTCGGTGTATCGGGGTTGCATTTACCTGCTGTCGCACGGGACATGGATCAACGACAACGAGCTGTCGCGCGGCTTCCTCAGTTTCGTGCAAGTGAAATTCCTGGGCCTGACCAGCCTGTCGTGGATCGCAATCGTCGCGAGCGCGTTTGCATTGGCCGCCATGCGCCATACCAATAGCGGGCGTAACTTCTATGCCGCCGGTGACAATCCCTCGGCTGCCGCTAACGTCGGCATCGATGCTGGCCGCATGCAGTTCATCGCATATACGCTGTGCGGAGCGATCGCCGGGCTGTGCGGCTATCTGTGGGTTGCACGCTTTGCCGTCGCCTATACGGATATCGCACTTGGTTTCGAATTGCAGGTCATTGCGGCCTGCTTGATCGGTGGCATTGCCGTGGCGGGCGGTTCGGGGTCGGTGATCGGCGTGCTGCTGGGCTGCCTGTTCATCGGCGTCATCCGTAACGCCATTCCGCTGGTGGGTATTTCGCCGTTCTGGCAGATGCTGATCAATGGCATCGTGATCGTCGTGGCGGCGCTGCTCGGTGCACGCGGTCGCGAACGTGGGCGCGTCATTCTCGAACCGGATCGGGCTGCGCCATGAAGAGCTTGAAGTCGCTGTTGCGATGGGAGTCCATGCTCGGCGTGCTGCTGGTCGCGGAGTTCGCGTTCTTCGCCGCGGTGTCGGCGCATTTTCTCGATGTGTGGACGCTTTCGGATGCGACGTTCAACTTCACCGAGCGTGCGTTGGTCGCACTGCCGCTGGCGCTGCTCATCATCGCGGGAGAGATAGACATCTCCGTGGCCGCGATCATCGCCTTGGCTTCGGTTGCGATGGGCCTGGCTGCGTCCTACGGCCTGGATACGCCGATGCTGGTTGCTGTCGGCGTAGTTACCGGAAGCTTGGCCGGTATGATCAACGGCGCTCTGGTCACTTTTGGACGTGTGCCTTCCATCGTCGCCACCATCGGCACGATGACGCTGTTTCGCGGCGCGGCTTACGCCATCCTCGGCGATCGGGTGCTCAAGAATTATCCGGCGTCGTTCAGCGTCTTCGGTCAGGGTTATGCGTTCGGCCCGGTGTCGATCGAGTTGTGCCTGTTCGTAGTCTTCGCCATGGGGTTCGGCGCGCTGCTGCATTTCACCCGTTGGGGACGCTGCGTTTACGCCATCGGCGCGAACCCGATTGCCGCACGCTGGTCGGGCATCAGCATCGATCGATACAAGTTCGCACTGTTCACGGTCACCGGATTGTTTAGTGGGCTGGCCGCCGTGATGCTGACTTCGCGTCTCGGGTCGACGCGACCCACGATTGCGCAAGGCTGGGAACTGGAAATCATCAGCATGGTGGTGTTGGGCGGCGTGTCGGTGCGGGGTGGACAGGGATCGATCGTCGGCGTGGTGCTCGCCGCCATCATTCTCGGCTTCGTCAACTTCGGCTTAGGGTTGCTCAACGTGCCGGGCATCGCGATGTCGATCGTGGTCGGTACGTTGTTGATCGTTGCGGTCGCAGTGCCGGCGGTGGCGCAGCGCTGGCCGATGTTCCGGCTGGACAAGGCGCACTAGCGTATGTCGGACAAGCTCGTCGCCGTCCTGGATATCGGCAAGACTCATTCCCGCCTCGAGCTGTTCGATCCGGCGGGATCGGCGGCGGTGTGGAGCAGTCGCTACAGCAATCGCGTCATCCACACGCACCCGTGGCGTGAACTGGATATCGATGGCATCGAACGCTGGTTGCTGCAGTCACTGTCCAGCACACCGCACCGGGAACGCATCGACATCATCATCCCCATCGCACACGGCGCCGCCGCGGTGTTGATCGATGAGCACGGCGCCGTGCTCGCGGCGCCCGACTACGAAGACTCGTGCTACGAGCAAGCTAACCAAACCTACGAGACCGCACGCGATCCGTATCGCTGCACGTGCTCACCGACCATGCCACTCGGACTGAATCTCGGTCGCCAGTGGGCCTTCCTGCAGCAGTTCCATCCGTCGTTGTTCGATCGGGCCGCGCATCTGCTGCTGTATCCGCAGTTCTGGGCTTGGCGACTCAGTGGCGTGCTCGCTTCGGAAGTCACTTCGCTCGGATGTCACACGGACCTGTGGCGGCCGGCGGAAAAAGCATTCTCGACGCTTGCTCGGAAAAGTGGCTGGACGCCCTTACTACCGGCGGTCCGTTCCGCGAACGATGTACTGGGAACTGTCAGCAGCGAGATCGTCCGTGCCACGGGACTGGATCCACGATGCAGGGTCGTGTGCGGCATCCACGACTCGAATGCATCCTACCTGCGCTTTCTCAAAGGAAAGAATCGTTACGAGCCGTTTACCGTCGTCTCGAGCGGCACCTGGACGGTGGTGATGGCCAGTCAAACGGATCTCTCGCGGCTGCGTGAGGACCGCACGATGCTCGCCAACGTGAATGTTGCCGGCGAACCTGTCGCAACGGCTCGCTTCATGGGTGGACGGGAATACGCGGCGATTGCCGGTTGCGAGGACGTGCCAGAGGCAGCGGCGTTGGATTCGGTGTTGCAGCGGTCGGTGATGGCTCATCCGCCGAGGGATGGCAATGAGCCTGTGATTAGAGATGTCGGCTCGGTGAGCCGTGCAGAGCGGGTGGCGTTGGCGACGTTGTATTGCGCGTTGATGACGGACCTGTTGATCGAGCAACTGGGCGCGAGCGGTGAAGTATTCGTCGACGGACCGCTGGCTAAGAATCGTTTCTTCGCGCCGTTGCTGGCTGCGCTTGGAGAGAATCGGCGCGTGACGCTGGCGGATGCGAGTGCGCCGAATCCGGGGTTGTGGTTGGCGGGAGTGCTGGAGCCGGAGACTGCGGCCGAGGAACCGACGGCGGTGCCGGAACTCGAATTGCCTGTCGCTACGATTGCGGCGTTGGATTCGTATCGGGATAGGTGGCGGGCTTTTGCTCTCGCGTGAGTGGCGAAGCCATCACCTGGCCCCATCCCGCTTCCACAACACTTCCGTCCCGTTTTCATGCCGCGCCAACACGCGAGCGACGACGAACAACAGATCCGACAGTCGATTCAAATACTGCGGCACTTCGCGACTCCCCGCCTCCGTCTCCAACATCTTCCACGTCGCACGTTCAGCTCGACGCGTAATGGTCCGGGCAAGATGGCAAGCAGCCGCTGCCGGACCGCCGCCAGGCAGGATGAATTCCTTGAGCATGGGCAGGTTTTCGTTGAGCGCATCCAGTTCGCGCTCCAGCACATCGACATGCGACTGGGCGATGACGCTGTAACCAGGCACGGCCAGCTCGCTCCCCAGATCGAACAGCTCATGCTGAATCCGCGTCAGCAGTTTGTTCAGATTTTCAGGCAGGCCCGGCACAGCCAGCACCATGCCGATAGCACTGCTGGCTTCATCGACAGTGCCATACGCCTCGATGCGCACGTGAGTCTTCGCGACGCGCTCGCCGTCGCCGAGTCCTGTAGTGCCGTCGTCGCCCGTGCGTGTATAGATCTTGCTCAGGCGATGGCCCATGAAATCTCCCCTGTCACTCCGGGCCTTTCCAGCAATGCAACTGCGCGAGGCCGAGGGCGGCGCCGCGTTTTCGTCGCCACATCTTTTCGCGCTGCTCGCGGTCGGCTCGCACTTGCGGCCAGCGCTCCAGGTAAGCGTCGAGCACTTTCGCTTCGACACCATATTTCGCGAGCGACTGCGGGGTAGCGGCGCGTAACGCGAGAGCAGCGTTGTAGCCGCCGAAACCCTGGGCAGCGCAGATGGCGCCACTCTCGATCGAACTGCGAGCGCTCGATCGTTGCAGCACGAATCCATTCGCCGCCTCGCCGAGTTCCGGATCGGCAACCTGCAACGTCGGAATGGCGACGGCAGGCTTGCCCAACAGGTACTGCACAGCCTGTGCTGCGGATTTCAAGCCGGTCTCTCCCATCGAGTGACCGTCGCCCACGCTTTTGTGCGCGCCCACCACCATTCGCGGCAACTCGCCACTGAAGCCCTGTCGCTTGGCTGCAGCCGCGCGGGCTCCTGCCATTGCACCCAGGTCGGTGCGTGAATTCGTGCGAGTGCCGGTGGCGTGAGCGGCGAAGTAATGGAAATCTTCGACGCCATAGCCGTGACCCTGCAAGGCCATGTCGAACGCGCCGATGATGGCGTTCTCGCCACCGAATCCGACGCCAGCGAAATGCGCTTTGCCACCGGACTCCGCGCTCTGGCCCCAGCCGACGACGACGGCCGTGATGTCGAGAAAGTTACGCAAGGCGAAGTCGAGGGTGGTAACCACCACTGCCGAACCCGCATTGCCGACGATGGTGCCGTTGGCGTCGCGATCGAAAGGTGCGAGGCAGTCGGGGATGGATCGCTGCTCGCTCTCAGGCCGGCCCTCGTTGATCGTCTGCAGCTTGCCGCTGCTCATCATGGCGCCGGTGCCGAATGCATCGACCACACCCAGGTTGGGTTGAACCGCGGTGTCAGCCGATGCCCACAACGCGATCTGCGGTCGCTGCAAACCGGGGTAATCGAACACCATCGAAGTCGCGATCGAGGTGAACGCCACGAGACTCGAAGAACACGCGGCGGTCACCGTCAAGGGCACTTGTGGCACACGCATGTATCCCGACTCTTCGGACCAGAGCGATGCCAACAGTTCAGGATTATTGAGCATGCGACTGATGCCATACGACGGCGCCAGCATGGTCGAGAGCAGCGCCGGGCCATGGGAAGCGAGCGACCCTGCCAGGCGACTGGCGAAACGATCGCGAGGCGGATTCGGTTCGTGCGCCTTGGTCATCCACTGGTCGAGCGAATCCATGCCGGCGAAACAAGTACCGGCAGCCACCCTGAACTGGTAGGGATTGGGCAGCAACTCCGACAGCGGCACCGGCAATGCAGCCAACGCGCCCAGTCCGGTGTAAAGAAACAGCTGCGCCTGCATGGATGGACCGAGACGCGGGTCGGCGTCGAACAATCCATGCAGCTCCTTGAAGGTTGACGCACGGATGTCGTGATAAGTGAGTCCGGCGAGCGACAATAATCCGCCGGATTCGAGGTTGTGTGGCAATGGCGCCGCGAGGTCGAGGCCAGGTACCGGAGGCGGGAAATCCGGCGACACGATGCGACGAATGCCGAGATTTGCCCGCAGGGCGGCCCCGTGCGTCCTCTCGATGTCTTCGAGCGTAGCGGGCTCACCGTCGAACGGCCCCTTCAGCCAGCGTGGGCGCAGCCCACCGGGCTGCTCGGGCGCGACGAAGTCGATCAGACCGGCGTCGAAGGCTGCAAACGCAATGAATTCCCGGCTTCCCGCCACGCGGGCCTCGTACGTTTCGGTGCTGCCCACCGCGGACATCGAACAGGGCGTTCCCACAATCACCAGCACCTTATCGGCTGAAAGCATCATCATCCTCGCGGGGGGTCGGTAATTCCGCGATTCTAGTCCATCCGGGCTGGGGCTACTTCCTGTCTTTTCTCGCCTCTACCGGTCGCCGGGAGCGGTCGAAGAGCACTAACTGGCGCCGAGCCCATCCGCAGGGGCCGCCACGAGCGACTCGCTGCCAGTGGCGATCGCTTCGGCACAGGTGGCGATGCGCGGTAACAGCTTGTCGAAATAAAAACGCGCGGTGTGAATTTTCGCTTCGTAGAAACCGGGCTCGCTGCCCGCGGACGCAAGTTGCGCTTCACTGACACAAGCCGCCCTCGCCCACATGTAAGCAACACTGACGTAACCGGCCAGCATCAGGTAGTCGACGGCGATCGACGGCACCAGCGACGGATCGCCGGCATGCTTCGCGGCGATAGCGTCGGTGGTCATTCGCCACAGCATCACGGCGCGAATCAATCGAGTGAGCAGCGTTGCTGCACGCTTGCTCGCCTCATTGTCGGCGCAGAAATCTAGAATCTCCTGCGTGAATTCCTGCAAGGTCTCGCGCTGTGGGCCGAGGATTTTTCGCCCGAGCAGGTCCATGCCCTGGATGCCGGTCGTACCTTCGTAGATGCGCGTGACACGCACGTCGCGCACGCGTTGTTCGAGACCCCACTCCTTCATGTAACCATGGCCGCCCAGTACCTGAATTCCCAGGTCGGTGGCTTCCGAGCCCCACTCCGATACTGCACCTTTCGTAATCGGTGTGAGCAACGCGAGCCGCTGCTGGGCACGCAGACGAATCTGCGGATCGGCGCTGTCCGCCAGGTCCACCCACTTCGCACAGTAAAGCACCAGCGCGCGACTGCCTTCGGCAATGGCTTTCTGTGTGAGCAGCATGCGGCGGATGTCGGGATGCTTGATGAGCGTATCGGCAGGCCGATCCATTCCCGAACCCGGCGCGCGGCCGGCGACACGTTCGTTCGCATAGGCGAGCGACGCTTGGAATGCGGCGTCGGCATGCCCCTGTGCCTGCTGCGCGGTCGCCAGTCGCGACTTGTTGATGAAGACGAACATGGCGCTGAGTCCGCGGTTCGGCTCGCCCACGAGCCATCCCTCCGCGCCATCGAACGCCATCGTGCAGGTCGCACTCGCCTTGAGTCCCATCTTGTGTTCGATGGACACGCAGGTCATGCCATTGCGCGCGCCGTTCGACCCGTCGGCATCGATCCTGTGCTTGGGAACGACGAACAGGGAAATGCCGCGAGTACCGGGCGGCGCATCGGGAAGACGCGCCAGCACCAGGTGCACAATGTTGTCGGTGAAATCCTGTTCGCCCGAGCTGATGAAAATCTTGGTGCCGCTGATCCGGTAGGTCGCCTGCTCCGTCGGCTCGGCTCTACATCGCAACAGGTTCAAGTCCGAGCCGCACTGTGGCTCGGTGAGGCACATGGTGCTGGTCCATTCGCCGCTCACCAGCTTGGGTACGAACGCGTCGATCTGCTCGGGCTTGGCGTGCGCAAGCAGCGTCTTGATGCCACCGTCGTTCGACAACGCATACATGCACCACGGATGATTCGCGGCCTGCATGAATTCCGACACGGCGAGCTTGAGCGAGTACGGTACCGGCTGGCCGCCGTAGGCCGCGTCGTTGCCCAGCCGCGGCCAACCCGCCTCGACATAGCGTCGATATGCCGCCGCGAATCCCTTCGGCGACGTTACTTTACCGTCCTCGCAACGCGCACCTTCCGTATCGCCGCTGACGTACAGCGGCGCCAGCACTTCCTCGGCAAACTTCGCCACCTCTTCGAGGATGACGGTTACATCCTCGGGTTCCAGGTCCGCGGCGAGAGGCAACGTACGATAGTGCGCCGGATAGTCGAGCAGTTCGTCGAGACAGAAGCGGACATCGCGAACGGGAGCTTGGTAGGTTTGCATCGTAGCTCATCAGTGTATTGAGCTGCCGTGCGTGGGGTCAATGAAAGAGTCGGCGTCGGCGATGAATGCCCGCGCGAGTCAGAATGTCTTCACCAACGACAGCCCGATGGTCCTCGGCTGAATCACCGCGGCCGACGTCGGTGGTAAGAATCCCGGAAGCCGCCCGCGCGAAGCAAGAGCGCGGTCCCGACTCAGTTGAACGTCTTGCTAACGACACTCGACATCCCGCTCTCCGCCCCACCCGCCGTGAACGCCTTGATCGCGAAGTAATACGTGCCTGACGGGAAGCTCTCCAGCGAATAAGTGCTCGCCGTCGCATTGTCGATGCGCACTGTCTGGTCGAGCGCCGCTTCCGACGTACCGTAGACGATCGTGAAGCCCGCCAAGTCGCTCAGCGCACTGCCGTCCGTGTTCTTGGTCGGCACAGACCACTTCAACGTAGCTGCGTTCGTCGCAGATGGCTTAGTTACGGAGATCGAGAACGCAGGCATCGCAGTCGTCGCCACACCATCGCTCGCACTGATCACGATGTTCGAGAAGGTGCCGGCATTCGCCAGCGTCGGCGTGCCCGAGAGCTGACCCGTCAGCGTGTTGAACGTCGCCCACACCGGCTTGTTCTGGATCTGAAACACCAGCGCATCGCCGTTAGGATCGCTCGCCGCTGGCTTGAAGGAGTACATGCTGTTCGCTGCCACGGTGGATGTGGTCGCGCCGGTGATCTGGGGCGCTGCATTCTCAGAAGCAGCCGTTTGAGTCGGCGACGTCGTCGTCGTGCTCGATCCAGTGGAGACTGAAGAAGCCGACGCTGCCGAATCCGCTGCACCACCGCCACCGCCTTTGCAACCGGCCAGGGTGGCGCCTGCGCACACCAGCAGGGCCAGGGAAGAAACCAGTGAGCGAGCAGAGCCCCGAGAATAGTATGCGCGGCTGAACAAGTGCGTCGTCCTCCGCTGCCTCCAGGCAGCGATTGCTTTGAAATTCCAGCAATGGACGCGCAGCCGCTTCTCCGCCCTGCGGAAGGACGGATTGACGATGCTACGAAGAGATCCGTTGATGATCTCCCCGGCAACCCCGCTATCTTCGTGAGAAGACCGGAGGCTTTGCGTCCCCGCTTCGCAGCGGGTTTGCCGATGGTGAAGTGCAGTGTTTGTCCCTGCGCTTCAGTGACTGTAGTTAACTATGACAGCGGGTTCCGGGCAACTGGAAGGACGTACAATTTGGCCGGGATTGTGTGACGCGGGGCTCATTCGAACCAAGCAAAGAATCGGCCTTAGGGACTGACTAAGCGTTGGCCTTACTGGCCCATGATTATGCTCGCGCCTGTCGCGGGAGAAGCGCGGACCAGGCCCTGTCCGCCTGCGAAGCAAAGCCCTACAACGTCCGCAAACTCGGCCGCAGCTTCGTAATGACCACCACCGCCACACACCCCACAACCATCGCCACGCCGATATAACCACTCAGCGCCGCGAACCCGATTGTCTCCACAGTTCTCCCCACCTGGTGTGTGACGAATTGACCGACACCGAGCGTGGCGAGCCAGATGCCCATCATCAAACTCTTCGCGCGCAACGGCGCGATGCGGTGAACGGCGTTGTAACTCGAAGGCCAGAAAATCAGCTCGCCTATCGTGATAAGCAGAACGCAACCCACCGGCCACAACAGCGACACATCACCCGGAGCAGCCTGACGGAAACCCACAGCCATCAGCAGGTGCGCCAGTCCCATGAGAGCAAACGCCGCCGCGAACTGACTCGTAAATCCCGACGCCGGCCCGGCAACCCGACGCCACAAGCGACCCGATGCTGGCGTGAACAGCACGACGACGATGGCATTCACAGCAAGTAGCCACGCCGCCGGCACCGTGAAGGAACCGATCGTGCGATCTACCGCATGCTCCATTTCAAGCAGCCACACGCCTTGGAACTGCACCCAGCCCACTGTGATCACCACCAGGAACGCGCAGAGGATCGCCATATCGAGCACAGCTCGACTCGATGTCTTCTCCTCGGGAGTCGCATCGAGAGAACTGACGCTTGCCACACGCGGCGCAGGCGGCGGCCAGATAACGAAGATCGCGAATGCAACGGCCATCCCCGCGGCTGCGAGGGCAAAGCCGCTCCACCACCCCACACTCTCCGCCAACCCGCCGACACACAGCGAAGCAGCCAGCGCCCCCAACATGATCGCCTGGTAGTAGTAACGAAACGCGCGATCGCGAGCAGCGTCATCGCCCTCGATGAGACTACCCAGCAAGGTGACCAACGACGATTTGAAAAACCCATTACCCAATGCGACGCCGGCCAACCCCGCGTACAACATCCATCGCGCATGCACCGATGCGATCAGTATCGCGGACAGTGCAATCGCAACGTTACCGACGACCAGGAGGCAGCTCCCGATCAACACCGCGCGTCGCGTTCCCAACCAACGATCCGCCACGTAGCCCCCGACCATAGGCAACATGAAGGCGATGGCAGCGAACATCGACAGCAGGTCCAACGCTCGCGAGTCTGTCCAACCGAATCCGCCGCGCGCTGCCGGGCTGGTGAGGAACAGCACCAGGATGGCGAGGATGCCGTAGTACGAGAAGCGCTCCCAGAATTCGAGAACGATGAGGCGCCACGCGCTGTCAGGGATGGCGGGCACAGGTATCGACGGTGTTTCAGTCATGTCTCAAAACGAATCGCAGCCGGAAAGGTGGACGAGCCAATAGCGCAAGCGAGCCATCATCGACCATTTTCGCCGCGTCCGCTCGCAAGCATCGCCGCGGGAGTGCTGCCAGGCGTCGTAACTTTGTTGCCAGACGACCTCACTGGCCGGGGAGCCTTGCGCCTCACCGCCCATGTGCAACGATCGACCCATGACACCGATCGAAATGGATCATCTGTTCGTGTTCTCCCAGGTCGACGCGCCCGAGGCCGATGAACTGGTTGCCGCCGGCTTCGCCGAAGGCTCGACGAATACGCATGCCGGACAGGGCACCGCGTGCCGAAGATTCTTCTTCGAGAACGTCATGCTGGAGTTCATCTACGTCACCGACATCGAAGCGACCCGCAGCGGCCTGAGCGAAACAACAGGCCTCGCCGAACGCTGGCTTGGCCAGGGCGCAGGCGCATCGCCTTTCGGTCTTTGTTTTCGTCCCGTGCGCGGTGAGAACGAACCGGCGCCCTTCCCTTCGTGGACCTACGGTCCGCGCTATCTTCCGGGCGGCACGCCGTCTTATGAAATCTCCCAGCGCTGCAAGCTCATCGAAGAACCGTTCGTGTTCTTTACGCCTAAGTTTTCGCGACCCGATCTCTACCCAGCCGATCGCGCCCAACCCCTGGTTCATCGCAACGGCGCGACCGGGATGACCAACGTGCATCTCGAGAATCCGCGCTGCGTGCTGCCCGACCTGCAATCGCCGCTGATGCCTGCCAACCTGCTCCTGCATCGTGCCGACAGGCATCGCCTGTGCGTGGAATTCGATCGGGGTCAGCAGGGTCGAAGCCTGACCCTCGCAACTCTGCCTCTGACTCTCGCATGGTGAATGACTTGTCCAGCCCGACCGACACCGAACTGATGCGATTGCAGGCACTGGTGGATTCCAGTGCGCTGCATCGCCTGTTCGAACTCACCATCACGGCAGCAGATCGCGATGCCCAAAGCGTGATCATGCGCATGCCGTTCACTGCAGCAGCATCTCGCGACGACACCAGCCAGCAGTTTCATGGTGGCGCCATCGCGAGCCTGATCGATGTCGCTGGCGACTTTGCACTGATTGCCTTGCTCGGCTATGGCGTACCCACCATCAACTTCCGCGTAGATTATCTACGCGCCGCGAAAGCACCATGGTTGCTGGCCACAGCGCAGGTTCAGCGTGCAGGCAAAAGCGTCGGCGTGGTTGATATCAGCGTCACCGATGCGGAAAGCAACGTCGTGGCGCTCGGGCGCGGCTGCTACAGCACGCGCGCGGGCTGAATCGTCTTACTGCTTCGATGCTTTCGCGAGGCGTGATTTCAGATCCTTGGCGCTGAGCCATTCTCCTCGTACCACCACGCCAGCAATTTTTCGCACGTTGCTGACATTGTCGAGCGGGTTGGCATCCAGTAGCACCAGGTCCGCAAGCTTGCCCGCTTCGACAGTGCCAATACGGTCCGAACGTTTGAAGTAACCCGCAGGCACAGTAGTGGCAGCGCGTAACGTATCGAAGTTGCCCACGCCAGCAGCGGCGATCAGTTCCAGTTCGCGATGCAGGGCGTCTCCGGGAATCGCGCCCAATGCCGGCGTATCTGTTCCCGCAAGAATGGGCGCACCCTCCTCCACCATGTAACGCAACAGCCGCTGCTGTATGGGCAGGCTATCGCGCATGGCTTGCAGTGCTTCATTGGAGAACAGCTTTACCGCATCATCGTTGACGACGTTGGCTCGCATCTGCGGCGGCAGGTCTGCCAGCAGCGGACGTTTCGCAAGCTTGGCACGCGCCTCGCCGTTCACCGCGAGTTCCATCAGGTTCAGTGTCGGCGTGTTGTAGATACCCGCATCGGCTGTCGCTCGCGCGAGTCGATGCAAGTCTTCATCCTTGAGCGAAAACCACCACGTAAAACGTCCGCTGGCGCCCGATGAGCCCGGCGGCGCGGCCGGATTGAAATCGTAGCCACGAAAGTGCTCGATGGAATACTGGCCGACCGCCAAAGCGCCCCACACGCCAATCGAGAACGGTACGTGGCCGACGATCTTCATGTCAGCGTCGCGCGCGGCGATGGCGAGGGCGAAGTAAGAATCGCGGCTCAGGCCGTTGTAGACCTTGATGGTGTCGTAGCCTTGTGCCTTGAACGATTGCACCAGCGCCCGCGCCTGCGACGGATCCGTGAGCTTGGTCGCGAACGGCCACACCGGCGGATCGCCATCGACGATGGGCGACGTAGTCAGGGTGCGCGGGCCGAGAACCGTACCGGCCTCGATCTGCCGGATCAGTTCGAGATGAAACGGACTGCCGCTCATGTTCCGCACGCAGGTGATGCCTGAGCGTAGATAGACGAGCAACTCGCCACGCGTGCGCTCGATTGCAGGAGCGATGTCAGCGCCTGCTGCCGTACGCACTTTGTCATCGCCTAGATGCACGTGCATGTCGCACATGCCCGGCATGAGGTACTTGCCACGGCCATCGACGATAGTGGCTCCAGCCACGGCTGGAGCCACGTCACCCGCGTCGATCGAAACGATCGTCCCATCGCGCACGACAACGTTGCGATCTCGCAGGATTTCAGGCGACGTCATGGTGACGACGTCGACATGACGAATCACCACCGGCTGCGCCGCCTGCGCACTCAGCGCGACGACGCAACCCGTGACGACGGCCCACAATCTCATTCCAATACGATGGGCCATGCAGAAGTCTCCGACGATCAGAACCGGTAAGTGGCTTCGAGGCCGATCGTACGCGGTTGCGGCGCCGAGATCTGCGGGATACGCAGCAGCACGTTCGGATCCATCACGTCGTCGCGATCCAGTACGTTGTGTACGTACAAGGTGAAGTCATACATATCCGCCGACAAACCGAGCGACATGTTGGTGAGGCCCACCGATCCCTGCTCCTGGCCCGGATTAGGCACCAGCGCCGTAGTGCCGCCCGGGACGTTCACACGAATGGTCTGCTCGTACGCCATGCGCTGTGAGCTGCGATACTGGTGGTCCGCACGCGCACGCAAGGAGTAAGCATCGGACAGCGGCAACGTGTATTGCAGGTAGCCGTTGAGCACCGTGTTGGGTACGCCGAGGATGTCGTTGCCGACCTGCGCAGTCACGCCGGGAACGGTTTCGGTGATCTTGGTATCGGTCAGCGCCGCGCTCATGCCAACCTGCAGGTAATCCGTCAGCAGCGCATTGATTTCGAGTTCGAGACCTTTGCTCTCCGCCTCGCCGACATTGCCGATGAACGGGAAGCCGCAGCTCAGCGAGACGCTCTGCTGGATCTCGGACCAGTCGATGAAGTATGCCGCGCCGTTGACGGTGAGGCGTCGATCGGCGAACTGGTTCTTGGAACCGATTTCATAATTCCACAGCGAATCGGAATCGTAGCCCGTCGGCGCCATGCTCAGGCCGAGACGACCCAGGTCCGCCGAGCACTGTGTCGTAGGCACTGGCGTGTTCGGACCGCCTGGACGGAAGCCCTTGCTGGCAGTCGCATAAACCATGTGATCGTCGGCAAGCTCGTAGGACAACGTGACCTTGGGATTGACGCCGTCTTCATCGGACTTGATCTCGACCGGTGCAATCGTGCCTCCGGCCAGCAGGCCGAAGCTCGAATTCACCGTCGTGTTCTTGTTCTTGAAGTAACGCGCGCCGAGCGTCAGGTCCAGCTTGTCCGTGAGCGCGAAGGTCGCTTCGCCGAACACTGCGTATTCCTTGATATCGCCCTTGCCATCGGTACCGAACACCACGTCGTTGGTGACCAGCGGCGCAAGCGTCGCAGGCACGAGCGCCGAAACGCCGAAGCTGTTGATGCGTGGGCTGCGGTCGGTGTCGGTGTCGGAACCGAACACGCCGATCAACCACTGCAGCCGCGAATCCTTGTCGGTCGAAGCTAACCGGAATTCCTGGCTCCAGGTCTCGCCGGTGTTGGCCTGCACTCGATTCGAAGGAATGTTGGCGAAGTAAGCGCCGGTGCCGGTCGGCCCCAGCAGCGAACGCAGGTAGAACGAGTAGTCGCCGGTGAGTTCGACTTCGCGATGGAAATATCCAGTCAACGAAGTGAATTCAGCTGCGCCCAAGTCGGCGGTGAACGCGAGGCTGCCGATGGTGAGTTCTTCATCCACCGGCTGCGCGAGCAGGCTCGAAGTTTTGAAACGACCGAGGTTTTCCCAGTACTGGCCGATGTCGCCGTACTCGCTCTTGCTGTAATTCACCGATGCGACGATCTCGGTGGCGTCGGTGGGCTTGAACAGCAACGACGCCTTGCCCAGCGTCACTTGCAGGTCGTTGATGTCGTGATCGGTCACGGTGTTGCCCGTGGGCAGCACTTGCTGAGCCAGAGTGGTCGCGGAAGTACGGCGATACAGATCGGACCAGGAGCCGCCGGCCACGCGATCGATGTAACCGCCTTCCTGGCGATAGCCACCGCCCACGCGCAGGGCCATGCGATCGTCGATCAGCGGAATGTTCAACACGGCGTCGCCTTCGTAACCCATGTCGCCGTGAGCGACTGAACTCAGGCCCGCGTGTGCCTTGCCGCTGAACTGCGTTGGATCGGGTTTCGTGGACACCAGCTTGATGGCGCCGCCCATCGAACTCGAACCGTACAGAGTGCCCTGCGGGCCCTTCAGGACTTCGACACGTTCAATGTCGAGCAGGCGCGGCTCGGACATGCCTTGCAGCAGGCCGATGTTGCCTGTCATTGGAATATCGTCGAGATACAGGCCGACAGTGGGCTGTCCGCCGATTGGCGAGATGCCGCGCAATACGACAATCGCACGACCGGGCAAGGTGCTGGTGAACGATACGCCGGGCACGTTGCGGGCGATGTCCTGCACATCCTGCACCTGCTGATTGGCCAGTGCGTTCGCGTCGAGCGCGCTGACGGCAATCGGCGTTTCCTGGATGGTGGTGTCGCGCTTGGTCGCGGTGACGACGATTTCTTCGAGCCCCGCGCTTTGCGCATAGGCGGTGCTGGCGGCAGTGGCGAGAGCGAAGGCAATGGCGAGTTCGAGAGACGTGCGCATGAATCCTCGGCGGTGAACTTGTGGCGGGCGAAGCACAGCGCCTGACGGGCGCACTTCGCGATACGAATCTAACAATGACATCGATTGGGAAAGACTGAAATCAGACGGGATACTTATGCTGGCAGCCCGGATATCACCGCTGTAGCGTGCCAGCCACGGCTAAAGCCCTCTCCTGCAGCTGGCGTTTGTCGATCTTGTGACTGCCGCCCACCGGCAGCGAATCGACAAATACGATGGCGCGCGGATGGGCGTAGGCCGGGCCTTCACGCAGTGTGAACTGCTTTAGTTCATCGGCTGTCACCTGGGCACCGGGTGCAGTCACGACGAACGCAATCGGAATTTGCCCTTTGACATCATCTGGCACAGGCAAGACCGCTGCCTGCATCACTGCCGGGTGACGTTCCAGTAACATTTCGATTTCGCCCGGGTACACGTTCTCGCCACCGCAGACGAACATGTCGTCGACGCGACCGACGAAGAACAGGAACCCGTTCTCGTCACGACGCAGGATGTCGCCGGTGGCGTACCAGCCATCGTGCAACTTGTCCGCCGTGGCCTGCGGGAGATTCAGATAGCCCTTGAACAACGCGGGTGTGCGAATTTCCAATGCGCCTTCGTCGGGCCCTGCGCCGCCGACCAGGCGCCACTCGACATCGGAGAGCGGATGTCCCAGCGCCAGCGGCGGCCGCTCGATGCCTTGGGGATGCGGACCGAACACATACGGACCGGCTTCGGTAGAGCCGTAGCTGTTACGGATCGACGCCTGTGGAAAGATAGCTCGCACTCGATCGATGAGTGCCTGGGTCAGCGGCGCCGAGCCGATAGTGACAGTTTGCGGTGACGTCAGGTCGAGCGTGGCAAGCAGGTCTCGCTCGCGCGCCATCAGCGCAAACATCGGCGGAATGCCGCTGAGGATGGTGCAGCGATACTCCGCCACCGCTTTTAAATAAGCGCGTGCGTCGAATCGCGGCATCAGCACGTTCAGCCATTTGTTGGCGAGCGCGACCGTCGTGAAGAACAGGCCATTCATGTGATACGTGGGAGCGACCACCAGCGTGCGTTCCTGGTCGGGACTTTGCGCATTGACGTAACGGTTGAGCGCCCACAGCTGTCCGTCATGCGATAGCGGCACTCCCTTGGGACGCCCGGTCGAGCCCGAGGTATAGAGAATCTCGGCGATCTCGCCTGCCTGCGGCGTGACGGCGTCGAAGGGACCGCGATCGAGAAGCACGGCGAACGAGTCGTCGGCCGTGGTATCGATATCGATCAGCGGATATTTTTCGGGGACCAGTTCGCGGCGTGCGCTGTCCACGATGACCCCCGCTGCCTGGCAATCCTCGAGCACATACGCAATGGTGTCGGGCGGCAAGCGGAAGTTGATCGGTACCGCGACCAGTCCAGCTCGCATGATGCCCAGGTACGAGAGCGTGAATTCCGCACTGTTCTCGGCGAGGATGGCAATGCGTGCGCCGCGTCGATGACCGCGAGCCAGCAGTCCGCGAGCCACCGCATTAGAGAGATCGTGCAGCTGGCGGAACGTCCATTCCTTCGCATCCGCACGCAGGTCGATCAGGCCGACACTGTCGAACGCCGCATCGCGTGGGATGATGTCGCCGAGATTGCCCGACGCGAGCTTCGCTGCAGACGTCACGGTTTGAGCAGCACTTTGCCGAAGACCTGGCGGTCTTCGAGCATGCGTTCTGCTTCGGCGGCCTGTTCGAGCGGCAGGATCTTATCGATCACCGGCGTCAATCGTCCCTGGTCGATGAGTTGCAGCAGCGCCGTGAGATCGTCGTGCGACCAGCCGTTCGAACCGATGATGGTGTGTTCGTAGGTCCACAGGTAACGCGCGTCGGTGGCGACACTGTAACCGGCAGTCGCGCCGCAGGTGAGAATGCGACCGTTGGCCCCGACGCAGCGTTGCGTATCCGTCCAGGTATCGCCGCCGGTGAAATTCACGGCCACCGTCACGCCACCGCCGCCGGTGACTTTCGGCTTGCCGTAGATCTTGCGTACCGCATCGACAAAACTGCCGTGCGAATAGTTCACGACATGATCCGCTTGCAACTCGCGCAGGCGTTCGAGCTTCTCATCCGAACTCGCACATGCCACCACTTCGGCGCCAAGATGTTTTGCGAGCTGCACGCATGCAACCCCTACACCGCCGCTGGCGCCGAGCACCAACACACGATCGCCGGCTTTCACTTGTCCACGCACCACCAGCATGCGATAGGCAGTGCCATAAGCGAGCGGCAACGCTGCCGCATGTTCCAGCGACACTCCGTCCGGCACGCGAATGAGTTGAGCTGCCGACACGGCGATGTATTCGGCTCGACCGCCATCGGCCACTTCACCGATCTTCCCGAAGCGTTTGCCATCCCGGTAGAGCGGATCGACGAGCACGCGGTCGCCGATCTCCCAGTTCCTCACTCCTTCGCCAAGCCCACAGATCTCACCCGCG
>JBEVKB010000083.1:0-3318 GCA_040509875.1 Steroidobacteraceae bacterium
GCGCGCGCTTGCGAACACCGATCTGAAATGCCTGGAGAGCGTCGCGCCGTCGCCGTTCATGCTCTCCGCCACGGCCACTGCACCATGATCAGCGTAGAAGGTTTGAAGAAACGTTTCGGCTCGGTGCAGGCTCTGAACGATGTTTCGTTCAATGCTGCCGATGGCCGCATCACCGGATTGCTCGGCCACAACGGCGCCGGCAAGTCGACGACTTTACGCATCCTGAGCACGGTGATCCGCACCGATGAAGGTCGAGCGCTGGTCGATGGCAACGACTGCGCCACGCAGTCGCTCGAAGTGCGGCGTTCGCTCGGCGTGCTACCGCATGCCAGCGGCCTGTATCCGCATTTCACCGGTCGTGAAAATATCGAGTACTACGCGCGCCTGCACGGGATGAAGCGTGAGCAGGTGACGCAAACCACCGAGTACCTGATCGGCCGACTAGCGCTCGGCGATGTCGCAGATCGGCGCGCGAAAGGCTACTCGCAGGGCGAACGGTTGAAAGTGTCTTTGGCGCGTGCGCTCATTCATCGTCCACGTACTGTGATTCTCGATGAACCAACCAACGGGCTCGACGTGAATGCTGTGCGCATGCTGCGGGAATTGATTCGCGAGTTGCGCACGTCGGGCTGCTGCGTGCTGTTCTCCAGCCACGTCATGCAGGAGGTGGCCGCGTTGTGCGATGACATCGTGATCATCGCGCACGGTCGCGTCGTCGTCAGTGGCACACCGGAACAGATACTGGCTCACACCGGCACCACCGATCTCGAAGAAGCGTTCGTGCGGGCCGCCGACGGGTCGGTCGCATGAGCGCCATACGTACGGTATTCGTCAAGGAAGTGCTGGAAAACCTGCGAGATCGTCGCGTGATCTTTTCCGCGCTGGTGTTCGGCGTGCTGCTCGCGCCGGTGATTTTCGCGCTCACTACGACGCTTGCATCGAAGCGCCTGGTGCGTGACCAGGATCAGCCACTGCAGTTGCCGGTCGTGGGCGTGATGAACGCGCCGAACCTGGTGCAGTTTCTAAGGGAGAACGGCGTTGAAATCGTCGCGGCACGCTACAACGAAGCCAGCGCGATGGAAGCGGTACGCTCCGGCCAGCGCGATTTCGTGCTGATCATCCCGGACACCTACGGAGAGAAGCTCGCGGCCGGCGGCTCCGCGCCGCTCGACTTCATCGTCGATACCGCCAACAGTCGAACGGCGAGTGGCGCGGGACGCGCACAACGTCTGCTGAGCGCTTACGGGCAGCAACTGGCCACGCTGCGACTGTTAGTGCGCGGTATCAGTCCTGAAGTGCTGCAGCCTGTCGATGTCCGGACGCTCGATATCGCCACTCCGGCGGGTCGTTCGCTGCTGATCCTCGGCATGATGACTTACTTCTGTTTCATGTCGATGCTGATGGGCGGTTTCTATCTGGCGATCGACACGACTGCGGGCGAGCGTGAGCGCGGTTCGCTGGAGCCGCTGTTGTCGCTGCCGGTGCCTCGCGATTCACTGATCATGGGTAAGATCCTGGCGACCGCTGCCTACATGTCGGTATCGCTGCTGCTCACGTTGATCGCATTCAGCATCGTGCTGCTGTTCGTGCCGCTCGAATCGCTCGGTATGTCAGCGAATTTCGGCCCGCGCATCGTCCTGTCGATCTTCGCGGTGATGGTGACCTTCGTCCCCGTCGGCGCGGGCTTGATGACGGTGGTTGCCTCATTCACACGCAGCAGCCGCGAAGCGCAGACGTGGCTGTCGTTCGTGATGATGATTCCGATGGCACCTATTCTGGTGGCCGTCATCAATAACACGCGGCCCAGTGCTGCGTTGATGGCCATTCCCAGCCTGAGTCAGCATCTGCTCGCGACGGGCCTCATGCGTGGTGATGCCATCGCCCCGATGCATGTGGCGATATCGTTTGCTACGACGTTGCTGTTGGGCGGCGTGCTGGTATGGATAGCGATGCGCCTGTACAGGCGTGACGCGATTCTTGGTTGAGGCGGCGCGTGCCGCGGGCTGCCCGCAAGAACCGGGCGTCTATTTCACGCCACGCTGTCCAGCCCATTCTTCTGCACCAGGTGTAGAAGTTTCAGCGCAGTGCCAGTAGGGCTCTTCTGGCCGACCTCCCACTTCTGCACTGTCGAGACGCTGGTATTCAGCAGTGCCGCGAAAACAGCCTGGCTCACATGGGACCCTTCGCGGATGCGCTTGATTTCCGCTGGACGCAATGGCGCGACCGGGACAATGCAGAGCTTGTCGAATTCGCGCATGGTCACGCGGTCGATCGCTCCTGCCGCATGTAAGCCTTTCGCAGTTCCGAGTACAGCGGCGAGAATTTTCGATTGTTTCTTGCGCATCGCAATCTACCTCCAGTAATTCCTTCGCCTGCAGCGCTCTGCTCAAGGACAGCGGTGTCATTGCCAATAGTGTGGACGCCAGCCTTTTCAAAGCGGCCTCTTCATCCGAGTCAATGTTGTCGCGCGCGCTCTTGGCGAATCCATACACAAAAAACCATAGCTGGTCATTGTCGGTGGCGACCAAAGCGCGAAAGCCGCCGCTTTTGCCCTGTCCCGACCGTGGAATCCGCTTCTTGAGCAGGGTGCCGCCGAGCCGGGCGTCGTGCATGCCTTGCGCCATTTCGCGGACGGCCCGACATAACGCCATATCCGACACTCCCTGTTTTCGCGCCCAGCGCGAGAACGTCCTGGTCTCATAGACATCCATGCCCATCCCCTCCATCTATAGCACTGAGTGCAATAATACGCAAGTTGCGCGCCCCGTGCTCCCGGTCATCGCGTAAGTTGGCTGCCGCAAACGGAGGTTCTCGGACTAGAGACACCCCGCATTCGTAAAATCCCGCTTCGCAATCTTCAACACCGCGAACCGCTTGTGCAGACACGACCGGCCTACGCCCAATTCGATTGCGGATTGGCTGACCATTGCCCTTGTGCTTCCTCACCACGCCCAGGATGAAACTGCGTTCCGCCCGGTCGCGGAATTCTTTCAGAAGCGAGCGTGCACCGGTGGCTGAATAATCGTCGGGAGTCGCCAGGAACTCATCCGGCAACTGCACGATGCCGACGCGCTCGTCGCTCATGATGATCATGCGCTCCAGGATGTTCTGCAGTTCGCGCACGTTGCCGGGCCAGCGGTAGCGTTTCAGCTCCCACAATACTTCTTCATCTATTTCCTTCTCCCGAAAGTTATTTCTCGCGGCGATCTGCCGCGAGAAATAACTGACGAGCAGCGGAATATCCTCGGGCCGCTCACGTAACGCCGGCACGCGGATCGGCACGACGTTGAGGCGGTAGAACAGGTCTTCGCCAAAGCT
>JBEVKB010000084.1:0-49904 GCA_040509875.1 Steroidobacteraceae bacterium
TCGAGGACCTCGTGCGCGGCGTCGAATCGCATTGCGCGGAAATCGACGCGGCGCTGCTGCCGTACCTCGATCGCGAAATCGATCGTGTCGATCCGATCGAGCGCGCCGCGTTGCGCCTCGGCGCGTACGAGCTGCGTTACCGCGTCGACGTGCCGTATCGCGTGGTCATCAACGAAGGCGTCGACCTGTGCAAACGGTTCGGCGCGACGGATGCGCACAAGTACGTGAACGCGGTGCTCGATCGGGCCGCGAAAGCGATTCGCACGGCGGAGCAGGCGTAAGGCAGGGAGTTCTCATGTCCCGCGGTGAATTCGACATCATCGCCCGCTACTTCTCGCGACCGGCGTCGCGCAACGAAGTACTGCTCGGCATCGGCGATGACGCGGCCGTCATCGCGCCTCCGCCGGACAAGCGGCTGGTCGTCGCCATGGACACCATCGTCGACGGCATTCATTTCCCCACGGGTACTGCGGCTGCCGATATCGGTTATCGCGCGCTCGCCGTCAATCTCAGCGACCTGGCGGCGATGGGAGCAGAGCCTGCCTGGATGACACTGTCGCTGTCGTCTCCAACCGCCGATGAAGCATGGCTCGCAGGTTTTGCGAGCGGCATGTTCGAACTCGCCGCCCAGCATCGCGTCGACCTGATCGGCGGCGACACCGTGCGCGGTCCTCTCGTCGTGACGGTGCAGATCGCGGGTTGGGTCGAGAGCGATCGCTGGCTGACACGCAGCGGCGCGCAGCCCGGCGATCTGGTGTTCGTGTCCGGCGTTCCCGGCGAAGCATCGGCCGGTCTCGCCGTCATTCAGCAATCACTGCCCATGACGTTGGCAGCGGAGCATCTCAAGAAGCGTTTCCTGCGTCCCGAACCGCGCGTCGCGCTAGGTCGTGCCTTGCGCACCATCGCCACCAGCGCGATGGATATTTCGGATGGCCTGCTCACCGATCTCGACAAGCTGTGCGCCGCAAGCGGTTGCGGAGCGCGGATCGACATCGATGCGTTGCCGTTGTCGCCGCCGGCGTTGCAGACGTTTCCTCGCGATGCCTGCGTCGACTACGCACTGGCAGGCGGGGATGACTACGAGATGATGTTCACCGTCGCGCCGGAACGGCTGCATGAGCTGCCGGGCGGCGTGACCTGTACCCAGATCGGCGTGATCAGCGGCAACTCGGTGGAGTGCTGGCGGGCGGGGCAGCCCTTCATTGCCGACCGGCGCGGTTATGATCATTTTGCTGCCGGGAAGGCTTCATGAAGTGGAGTGCCGATCCGCGCATCCTCAAGCAACCTGTGCACTTCCTTGCCTTCGGTTTCGGCTCGGGCCTGAGTCCGGTGGCGCCGGGGACGGCAGGCACGTTGGTGGCTGTGCCATTGGTGTGGGGGGTCATGCAGTTAGGCCTGGTCGTGCATGCGGCGTTCACCTGCGTGGCCGTCCTCGCGGGATTTTACATCTGCGGCGAAAGCGCCCGGCGCCTGCAGGCGCACGATCACGGCGGCATCGTCTGGGATGAAATCTGCGGTTATGCCATAACCATGCTCGCAGCTCCGCCACGCTGGTACTGGTTGCTCGCAGGCTTCGTGCTGTTCAGATTTTTCGACATCGTCAAGCCGTCGCCGATCCGGGAGGCCGATCACAGTCTCTCCGGAGGACTGGGAATTATGCTGGATGACGTAATCGCCGGCGTATTCGCGGCAGCGATTCTCTACGTCATACAGCGTTTCCATGTCATTCCCTGAGCAAAACCGACGGTCTCCAACCTTGAATCCGAGTGGTTTGATGGCACAGCGCAGTGCGACACGCGAGCCGCGCGCTCCCGAGAAAGTCGGGAAGTATGTGATCGTGAAAGAAGTCGGTCGCGGCAGCACCGGCGTCGTCTATCTATCGCACGATCCTTACTATCGTCGCGACGTGGCCATCAAAGTCTACAACCTCGAATCGCATGACGAGGAACGGGCGCGCGTGACGCGCAAGATGTTCCTCTCCGAAGCGCACATGGTCGGCATGCTGCAGCATCCGAACATCCTGCCCATCTTCGATGCCGGCGAAGAGAACGGCCACTACTACATCGTCACCGAGCATGTGCATGGCGCGCGCACGTTGTCCGCTTACTGCAAGCCGGACAACCTGCTGCCGCTCGATGACGTGGTGGAGATAATGTACAAGTGCGCGAAGGCTCTGCACTACGCGCACAGTCGCGGTGTCATCCATCGCGATATCAAACCTTCCAACCTGATGCTGACGCAGGCCAACGATGTGCGCATCATCGACTTCGGCATCGCGCTGGTAGCCGATTCCGATATCTCACGCATCGAGGGCATCGCGGGCAGCCCGTCGTACATGTCGCCCGAACAGGTGCAGTCGCTCGAGATCACCAATCGCTCCGACTTGTATTCGCTCGGCGCCGTGATGTACGAGATGCTCACCGGTTACCGTCCATTCCGCGGCGGCAACCTGTCGAAGCTGTTGCATCAGATCGTCTACGCGACGGCGCAACCCATTCACGCGTTGCGCTCGAAGATTCCCGAATTGCTGGAAGACAGCGTGGCCAAGGCGCTGCAGAAAGATCCGGCGAAGCGTTATCGCAACGGCTTGGAACTCGCAGCGGACCTGACGCGCGTCCACCAGACTCTGCGCGAAGGCAGTTCCAAACTCGATCGCCAGGAACAGTTCTCCATCCTGCGCACGCTGAAATTCTTCCACGATTTCTCGCAGGCGGAAATCCTGGAAGTGTTGCGCGCCAGCACCTGGCAGGACTACGACGAGCGCGAAGAGATCGTCAAGGAAGGCGAGATGGACGATCGCTTCTACGTCATCGTGTCGGGCAGCGTCGCGGTCATGCGCAATACCAGCGTCATGGGTCAACTCGACGCCGGCGACTGTTTCGGCGAGACCAGCTACGTGCGCGGCGCGAAGCGACAGGCAACCATCAAGGCGCTCACCAATGTCACGCTGATGAAAGTCAGTTCGACCTTGCTGGAGCAGTCTTCGGCCGCCTGCCAGCTGCGTTTCAACAAAGTGTTCCTGCGCAGCCTGATCAGTCGCCTGCAGAGCCCGAGCTGAGCGCGACGGCTCGATAAGTCAATTTCTCTCCGCGCAGCGGCGGTGTCAGCGGTGGCGGTCGCCGATGATGCGTCGCCTGTTCGAAACCGTAGCCCAACGACAGCAGCTTCGCTTCGCTCCACGGGCGGCCTACCAGCATCATGCCGAAGGGCATGCCATCGCTCTTGGTGAATCCCGCCGGCACGATCAGCGCCGGCAGTCCCGTATATGCGTGCAACGGATTGTTCGAATGCGTCTTCGACCAGTCGGCGCCGAGCGTGGGAATGGCGAAGGTCTTGAATGGGAAGATCACTGCGTCGAGACGTTCGCGATCCAGCAGTTCGATGATGGCGTTGCGCACTTTCTCCCGCTGCGCGAGCGCTGCCACATAGCCTGGATTGCGATCGAGCGACTGCGACTTCGCAGCAGCGAGCGTCTCAGGTTTCAGCCTTGGGCCCGCGAGCCGGATGAGGTCTGCCAGACTATGCACGGGCGCAGCGGGCGGCAGGGCTGCGAAATAAACATCGTGCGACATGCCGCGTTCGAAGTCGGACACTTTGGCCCTGCCGATCTCGGCGTTCAGATCGGCAAGCGTAGTGCGTGCGGGATCGACCATCGTCGCGCCGGCTTTGGCGAATTCACGCAGCGCTGCTTCAGCGCCGGCCAGCGTTTCTGCGTGTTCGGGACCGCTGGAGAATATTTCACGCAGTATGCCGATGCGTGCGCCTTTCAGAGTATCGACATTCAGCGTGAGCGCGTAGCTCATCTGCGGCACATGACCGAGGCTTGCCGTCGTCGCGAGGTCTTCGCCATCGAATCCTGCAATCGCATCGAGAATCACCGCCGCATCGTAGACATTGCGGGTCATGATGCCGGGACGTTCCTGCGACAACGAAGTGCTGATCTGGCCGCGCCGGCTGATGAGGCCCTGCGTTGCCGTGAGGCCCACGAGTGCATTGTGGGATGACGGATGCGGCACGCTGCCTGCGGTGTCGCTCCCCAAGCCGAATGCAGCGAACCACGCAGCGACAGCAGCGCCGGTGCCACCGCTCGATCCGCCAACGTAGCGCGACAGGTTATAGGGCGAGAGCGTCTGGCCGATCATGGTGGTGCTGCCGGGCCCGGTGTCCGAGAACCAATCCGACAGGTTGACCTTGGCGATCACGATCGCGCCCGCGGCGGTGAGTCGTTCGATGATGAAGGCGTTGCGGGCCGGAATGGATTTCGACAATTCCGCCGTGCCGCCCGTGGTGGGCAGGCCGGCTACGTCGAAGACGTCTTTGACCACGAACGGTATGCCGTGCAGCGGCGAACGAACGTGGCCGGCTTTGCGTTCGATGTCGAGAGCCCGCGCTTGTGCCAGCGCTTGCGGATTCAACGTGATGACGGCGTTGAGCTTGGGGCCGGCGCGATCGTAGGCGGCGATGCGGGCGAGATAGAGTTGGGTGAGTTGCTCGGAAGTCAGTGTGCCTGCGCCCAAGGCATCATCGATGTCCGCGATCGTGGCGGTGGCAAGATCGAACGTCGCAGCGCTGGCCGGTGCGAGTGCGAAGGATGAGAGCAGGACCAGTAGCGAGGCAAGGCAGTTCAGTGTGCGCATCTACGACAGACGCGCATGCCTGCACGCACCCTATGCCAAAGCGCTTCGCTGCTACTTTTCCGCGTCCTTGTCCCGTTCGATCAGCGCATACGCCGAATGATTGTGGATGGACTCGAAGTTCTCGGTCTCGACCACGTACGCGCGGATGCGCTCTTCGTTGTTGCAGCGGACGGCGATGTCGCGAACCGTGTCTTCGACGAACTTGGGGTTGTCGTAGGCACGTTCGGTCACGAACTTCTCATCGGCGCGCTTGAGGATGCCGTAGACCTGGCACGACGCTTCCTCTTCGGCGATATCGATCAGCTCTTCCAGCCACATGTGGCCTTCGACGCGCGCCTTGATGGTGATGTGCGAACGTTGGTTATGTGCGCCGTAATCGGAGATGCTCTTCGAACACGGACACAGGCTCGTCGCCGCGACCACCACTTTCAACCACAGTTCCAGCTTGCCGTCGTGCAGTTCGCCGATGAGCGAGGCTTTGTAGTCCATCAGGCTCTCGACGCGCGAGACCGGCGCCTGCTTCATCACGAAGTAGGGAAAGTTCATTTCGATGTGGCCGGACTTCGCATCCAGCTTCTCGGTCATCTCGATCAGCATGTCGCGGAACGACTCGACCGAGATCTCGCGTTCGTTCCGATGCAGCACTTCGATGAAGCGCGACATGTGCGTGCCCTTGAAGTTGTGGGGCAGCGCCACGTACATGTTGAAGTTGGCGACGGTGTGCTGTTCGCCGGTGGAGCGATCCTTCACGCGCACCGGATGGAAGATGTCCTTGATTCCGACGCGGTTGATGGGAACCTGGCGCGAATCGGCGCGGCCCTGCACGTCTTCGATGCTCGTGGTGGGGCGCAATGCGCTGGTGGGGTGAGTCGACATAAGCTTCAAGCTACCGCGGGTGTAGGAGATCTCTTCTATAGAGGGTCCATGGGGCCGCTGCCAGTATAAAGCAAGCATGCCGTTCATCGCGGCAGCCATTCGGGTGGTGCCGGAATCAGTGAAATTCCGTAGCCGGCACAGCGCGGTCGATCAATAAGCAGCGGCGCGAGCGGGCACCTTCCACCACAGTGCAATCGCAGCCTCCACCGAAGCCACATCGAGGCCTGCCATTTCCAGGCATTCATTGCGCGAGCCATGCTCGATGAAGCGGTCGGGAATGCCCAGATGCAGGATGGGCACGGTGGGGCCACTGGCTGACAGGCATTCGGCAATGGCGCTGCCGGCGCCACCGGCCACCACGTTTTCCTCGACAGTGACGAATGCGCGATGTGACGCGGCGAGTTGCAGTATCGCTGCCTCGTCCAGCGGCTTCACGAAGCGCAGGTTCACGAGAGTGGCGTCGAAGCGTTCGGCGATCCGTTCGCACATCGGCACCATCGAGCCCACCGCGATGATCGCGAGGCCCCCGCGGCCTTCGCGACGGATCTGCAACTTGCCGATGGGCAATGCCGTCATGGTCGATTCGATGGCCGCACCCGGCCCCTGGCCGCGCGGATAACGGATCGCTGCAGGTGTGCCGAGTTGCGTGCCGGTGAACAGCATCTGCCGGCATTCGTTCTCGTCGGCCGGCGCCATGATCACGAGATTGGGAATGCAGCGCAGGTAGGACAAGTCATAGCTGCCCTGGTGCGTAGCGCCGTCGCCGCCCACCAGGCCGGCGCGATCGATCGCAAACGTCACCGGCAGGTTCTGCAAGGCGACGTCGTGAATCAGCTGGTCGTAGGCACGCTGCAGGAACGTCGAATAAATCGCCACCACCGGCAACATGCCTTCGCAGGCGAGGCCCGCTGCGAACGTCACTGCGTGCTGTTCGGCGATCGCCACGTCGAAGTAGCGATCCGGAAAGCGCTTGGAGAATTCGACCAGGCCCGAGCCTTCACGCATTGCTGGAGTGATGCCGACGATGCGCGGATCGCGTTCCGCCATGTCGCACAGCCATTGGCCGAAGATCTGCGAATAACTGGGACCGCTGGTCTTCTCTTTGAAGATCACGCCGCTCTTCGCGTCGAAGGGGCCGGGTCCATGCCACTTGATCGGATCGGCTTCCGCCGGCGCGTAGCCTTTGCCTTTGCGCGTGATCACATGCAAAAACTGCGGGCCTTTGAGATCGCGCAGGTTGCGCAACGTGGCGACGAGCGCGTTGATGTCATGGCCATCGATGGGGCCGATATAGTTGAAGCCGAGTTCTTCGAAAATCGTGCCGGGTAACACCATGCCCTTGACGTGTTCTTCCGAGCGGCGCGCGAGTTCCCAGACAGTGGGCATGCGTCGCAGGATCTTCTTGCTGCCTTCGCGCAGCGAGGCGTACATCTTCCCCGACAGGATGCGCGCGAAATAATTCGAAAAGGCGCCGACGTTCTCCGAGATCGACATGTCGTTGTCGTTGAGTATCACCAGCATGTTCACGTCCATGCTGCCGGCGTGATTCAGTGCTTCGAAGGCCATGCCGGCGCTGAGCGCACCGTCGCCGATGACAGCGACGACGCGGCGTTCGATACCCGAGCGCGAGGCGGCAATGGCCATTCCCATCGCGGCGCTGATCGATGTGCTCGAGTGTCCGACGCCGAAGGTGTCGTATTCGCTTTCGCTGCGAGTGGGAAAGGGCGCCAGTCCATCCTTGAACTTGATGGTGCGCAGTCGATCGCCGCGACCGGTGAGCACTTTGTGTGGGTAGGCCTGGTGCCCGACATCCCACACCAGGCGGTCATGCGGAGTGTCGTAAACGTAATGCAAAGCCACTGTCAGTTCGACGGTGCCGAGGCCGGCGGCGAAATGGCCGCCCATCTGGCTCACGGTGTCGATCAGGTACTGGCGTAGCTCATCCGCCACAGCACCCAGTTCGGCGACCGGCACAGCACGCAGCTCGGCCGGCGAATGGATGCCTGAAAGCAACGGGTAGGGGGTCTGCGTCATGCCGCGGAAGTGTACAACAATCGTTAACCTGCCTCGCCGCGCGAGGGTCTAGTGGCGGCGCAGGACCAGCCAGTCGCAAAGGGAGGCCAGCGGTGCTGCTGCAGGCCCGATGACCTCCAGCGACTCCAGCGCCCGCCCGTGCAAGCTCATCATCCGCGTCCGAGCCGCTTCCACCCCGGCGACCGCGGGATAGGTGGCTTTGCCATGTTCGCTGTCGGCCCCGGTCGCTTTGCCGAGCACGCTCGCGTCGCCTTCGATGTCCAGCAGGTCATCCTGGATCTGGAACGCCAGTCCCAGGTCGCGGGAATAGGAATCGAGCGCGCGGCGTACGCCGTCGTCCAGGTCCGCCACGCAGGCCGCTGCCATCATCACGCTGGCATGGATGAGCGCGCCGGTCTTGCGACTGTGCATTTCCTCGACCTGGGCAAGTGTCAGCTGTTTACCGGCGGCTTCCAGGTCCAGCGCCTGTCCGCCGGCCATGCCGCTGCTGCCGCTGGCGATTGCCAGCAACTCCACCTGTCGCAGGCGAATGCGGGCATCGCGCGGCACACCGGACTCAGTAGTCAGCACATGGAATGCAAGTGTCTGCAGGGCATCGCCGGCCAGGATGGCGGTCGCTTCGTCGAACGCCTTGTGACAGGTGGGCCGACCGCGTCGCAGGTCGTCGTCGTCCATGGCGGGCAGATCGTCGTGCACCAGTGAATAGGCATGAATGAATTCGATGGCGCACGCTGCATCGTCGACCGCGGACTCGCCCAGGCCCAGTGTGCGAGCTGTGGCGTAAACGAGTGCCGGCCGAATTCGCTTACCGGCGCCCAGTACTGAGTAGCGCAATGATTCATGCAGCCGTGTCGGGCTGGCTGTCGCCGCGGGCAGGCGTTGCGACAGTTCGTTTTCGACGCGTTCGCGCCAGGCCTCCAGCTGACGGCCGAACTGCGGATCCCGGGGAATGCTCACAGAGGTGCGATCACTCGTCGCCGCTGCGGAAGGAAGCGGGTTCGAAGTCGTCGCTTTCTTCATCGCCCCCTTCATTACGCGAGCCGCTTTGCCCGGTCTTGCGCAACAGGATCTCGACTTTCTGCTCCGCCTGCTTCAGCGCACCCTGGCACACGCGCGTCAACTGCACGCCGCGCTCGAACTGCTTGAGCGAGTCGTCCAGTGACAAGTCACCCTGTTCGAGCTGCTCGACGATGCTTTCCAGTTCGGTCAGGGAGCTTTCGAAGTCGGCCGGCGGCGGCGTCGCTGCCGGCGCGGCGCCTTCCAGGTCGAGTTCAGGGCTGCGGGTTTTCTTGGCTGTCACGATGATGGCTTGGAATTGGGGCTTGAGAGCGGCGGCAAGCTTGCACGTCGCTGCGGGGAGGGTCAATGCACTTGCAGCGTTGACTTGCCCATGAGCGCGGGACTAGATTCGGGAGGCGTTAGACCCGGTCTAACGCCACATCTCAACTTTGTCCACCGAGGATTGCGCAATGACGAATCTCAAGGGCAGCAGTACCGAGAACAACCTCAAGGCCGCATTCGCCGGCGAATCGCAGGCCAACCGTCGCTATCTTTATTTCGCCGCCAAGGCCGACATCGAGGGTTTCAACGATGTGGCCTCGGTGTTCCGCTCCACCGCCGAAGGCGAGACCGGCCACGCCCACGGACACCTCGAATACCTGGAGACCGTGGGCGATCCCGCCACTGGCCTGCCGATCGGCGAAACCGCACTGAATCTCAAGGCCGCGATCGCCGGCGAGACCCACGAGTACTCCGACATGTATCCCGGCATGGCGCGGCAGGCGCGTGACGAGGGATTCGAGGAAATCGCGGACTGGTTCGAGACGTTGGCGAAGGCTGAGCGGTCGCACGCGAACCGTTTCCAGAAGGCGCTCGACGCGCTCTAACCTGTGACGGAGCAACGTTCTGGCGCGCGCGAGGGTAGCCTCGATGCGCCGACGCGTTATCCGATCGCCTGGCAGGAGCCGGGCTTTCTCGACACGAACTCGTTGTTCGCGGAGATGGAGCGCGTCTTCGACATCTGCCATGGCTGTCGCCGTTGCTTCAGTCTCTGCAACTCGTTCCCGACGCTCTTCGAAGCAGTCGACGCCACCGACAGCGGCGAAGTCGCAGCGCTCGATCGCAAAGTGTATTGGGACGTCGCCGATCACTGCTATCTGTGCGACATGTGCTACCGGAGTAAATGTCCGTACGTGCCGCCGCATCCGTGGAACGTGGATTTTCCGCATCTCATGCTGCGGGCGAAGGCATATAAATTTCAGCATGAGCCGGTCTCGGCGCGCGATCGCTTGCTGAGTTCGACGGACATCGTCGGCCGCATCGCGGGCATTCCCGTGGTAGCGCAGATCGTGAATGCCGTGAATCGCACGGAGACCGGTCGCGCGTTGCTCGACAAGGCGATCGGCGTGCATCGTGAGGCACCGGTTCCCGAATATCACAGTCGTCCGTACCGCCGGCGTCATCGCGACAAAACACCTGCAGCGACGCCAAAGGCCGCGGGTCGCACTCGCGGTCGCGTCGTACTGTTCATGACCTGCTACGGCAATCGCAACGAACCCGATCTGTGCGCGGACCTGACGGCGGTGTTCGAACACAACGGCATCGCCGTGACTTTGCTGCGGCAGGAACGCTGTTGCGGCATGGCGAAACTCGAACTCGGCGATCTGCAGGCCATTGCGAAACTGAAAGACAGCAATATTCCCGAACTCGCGGCGCGGGTGGAGGAGGGCTGGGACATCGTCACGCCGATTCCTTCCTGCACGCTCATGTTCAAACAGGAGCTGCCGCTGCTGTTTCCCGACGATCCGCAGGTAGCGAAAGTGCAGGCGGCGACATTCGATCCATTCGAATATCTCTGGGCGCGACACAAGGCGGGATTGCTGCGCACCGACTTCCCCACCGCGATCGGCAAGGTCAGCTATCACGTGCCCTGTCACCTGCGCGTGCAGAACATCGGACTGAAAACGCGCGATGTGCTGATGCTGGTGCCGGGCACGCAAGTGGAAACCATCGAGCGCTGCTCGGGCCACAACGGTACTTACGCGGTGAAGCGCGAGTATCGCGACATCTCGATGAAGATCGGCCGTCCGGCGATGCGTCGCGTGGCCGACGCGAATGCCGATCACTATTCGAGCGACTGTCCGATGGCCGGCCATCAGATCGAAGCGGGACTGGCTGTGCCCGGCAAACCCGCACGCGAACCGGAGCATCCCCTCGAGCTGTTGCGCATGGCATATGGAATCTGACGATGCCGCAGAAACTCACTCGCGCCGACCTGATGAGCCTCGAACAATATGCAGTGGCGCGCGAGACCTTTCGTGCGCAGGTGTTGGAGCACAAGCGCTCACGCTCGATTGCCATCGGTCCGCACGCGAGTTGGAGTTTCGAAGATCGCCGCACCGTTCAATACCAGGTGCAGGAGATGTTGCGCATCGAACGCATCTTCGAAGCGGCCGGCATCGACGAGGAACTTGCCGCGTACAACCCGCTCGTACCCAACGGCAGCAACTGGATGGCCACTTTCCTCATCGAGTTTCCGGACGAGCAGCAGCGGCGCGTGCAGCTGGCGGTGTTGAAGGGAATAGAGCATCGCTGCTGGATGCAGGTCGAAGGCGAGGCGCGCGTCTGGGCCATCGCCGATGAAGATCTCGAGCGCGAGAACGAAGAGAAAACCTCCGCCGTGCACTTCCTGCGCTTCGAACTCACGCCGGCGATGAGGGCGAGCGTCAAGGCCGGCGCGGCGATCGGCGCCGGTATCGATCATGACGCCTACCGTCATGAAGTCCATCCGTTGCCCGCCCAGCAGCGCGATTCGCTGGCTTGGGATCTCGACTGACCGCGCCGTTGCTGGGGTGAACCGTCGCCACCCGGCGTCAATGCCCTCTGGCGCGATGGGCACAAAAACGCGTGCTAGAATCCGCGCCCGCCGCTAGCCAGGAGTCGGATTTCTCGCAAAGGGCGCAAAGCACGCCAAGGGAAAGACGAAATGGCAGGACCGTCAATCCCGTCCGGCCATTTTTTCTTCACCTTGGCGTGCTTTGCGCCCTTTGCGAGAGATTCTTTTCCAATGACATTTCTCCAGCGATTTTCCTAAATGGCCCAGTCATATAACGCCGCCGACATCGAAGTATTGAGTGGACTGGACCCGGTGCGCCGCCGCCCGGGCATGTACACGGATACCAGCCGCCCCAACCATCTCGCGCATGAAGTCGTCGACAACTCGGTGGACGAGGCGCTATCGGGACATGCCAAGCGCATCGACGTGGTGCTGTACAAGGACGGCTCGCTGAGCGTTTCCGACGACGGTCGCGGTATGCCGGTGGACATTCATCCCAAGGAGAAAGTCAGCGGCGTCGAACTGATCCTGACGCGGCTGCATGCGGGCGGTAAATTTTCCGACAAGAACTACAAGTTCTCCGGCGGCTTGCATGGCGTCGGCGTGTCCGTGGTCAACGCGTTGTCGAAGACTCTCGAGTGCACGATCAAGCGCGGCGGCAAGGAATACCGCATCAGCTTTCGTGGCGGCGCGTTGCATTCGAAGCTGCAGGTGATCGGCGATGTGGGCAAGAGCAACACCGGCACCACGGTGCATTTCCTGCCCGATCCCAAGTATTTCGAGACGCCGACGTTCGCCGTTCCCAAACTCCGGCACATGCTGCGCGCCAAGGCCGTTCTCTGCGCGGGGCTGCGAGTCACGCTGAAGATCGAGCAGACGGGCGAGCAGGAAGAATGGCTGTACGCAGGCGGCGTCACTGAATACCTGCGCGAATCCATGGGCGACGGGGAATGGCTGCCGCCGGAACTGTTTGCCGGCAGCATCGAAGGCGAACAGGAAGCGGCGGAGTGGGCGCTGGCGTGGCGAGTCGACGACGGAGCGCGCGTCGAAGAAAGCTACGTCAACCTGATTCCGACGCCTGCGGGCGGCACTCATGTGAATGGATTGCGCATCGGGCTGAGCGATGGCATTCGCGAGTTCTGCGAGTTCCGCAACCTATTGCCGAAAGGATTGAAGCTCGCTCCCGAAGACGTCTGGGATCGCGTGAGTTTCGTGTTGTCGGCGAAGATCAAGGAGCCGCAGTTCGCGGGCCAGACCAAGGAACGCTTGTCGTCGCGCGAGACCGCGGCTTTCATCTCCGGTGTGGTCAAGGATCAGTTCGGGTTGTATCTCAACCAGCATCCCGAAGCGGGCGAAAAAATTGCGCAACTGGCAATTGCCGGGGCGCAGGCACGGTTGAAGGCTTCGAAGCTGGTCGCGCGTAAACGCGTCGTCAGCGGCCCGGCATTGCCTGGCAAGCTGGCCGACTGTTCGGCGCAGGATCCGGAGCGCTCCGAGTTGTTCCTGGTGGAAGGCGATTCCGCCGGCGGCTCTGCGAAACAAGCGCGCGATCGAGAGTTCCAGGCAGTCATGCCTTTGCGCGGCAAGATCCTCAACACCTGGGAAGTGGACTCGGGCGAAATCCTGCAGTCGCAGGAAGTGCATCACATTGCCATCGCCATCGGCGTCGATCCGGCTTCGCCGAAGATCGACACGTTGCGCTATCACAAGATCTGCATTCTCGCCGACGCCGATTCGGACGGGCAGCACATCGCCACGCTGCTGTGCGCGCTGTTCCTGAAACATTTCCGGCCGTTGGTGACCGCGGGTCACGTCTACGTCGCGATGCCGCCGCTGTTCCGCATCGATCAGGGGAAGCAGGTGTTTTATGCGCTCGACGAAGCGGAGCGCGCGGGCATCCTGGATCGCATCGTCGCGGAGAATCCGCGCGCCAAGCCTTCAGTCACTCGCTTCAAAGGTCTCGGTGAAATGAGCGCACTACAGCTGCGTGAGACGACGATGGCGCAGGAAACGCGACGGCTCGTGCAGCTCACGCTCGATGACGTGGATGAAGCCGACCAGACACTCGACATGCTCCTGTCGAAGAAGCGCGCCGGACATCGCCGCGAATGGCTCGAGACGAAGGGGAATCTGGCGCAGATCCAGGTGTAGTTCTCACCTCCTCCCCGATCGGCGGGGGAGGGTGGGGAGGGGCGTCCGCACGTAGCGCAGCGTTGTGGGAAGACCAAGACGCCCCCACCTCAATCCTCCCCCGGCGACCGGGGGAGGAAGTAACACCGTAGACAACTCAACGTTCAACTATTGATTCATATTTTCGACATGCCCACCCAACCGCCACTGAACTTCGAAGGCATCGAGCGCCAGCCGCTCAGGACGTTCACCGAAAAGGCGTATCTCGACTATTCGATGTACGTGATCCTGGACCGCGCTTTGCCGCACATCGGCGATGGCCTGAAGCCCGTGCAGCGTCGCATCGTGTATGCGATGAGCGAGCTGGGTTTGTCCGCCTCGGCGAAGCCCAAGAAATCCGCGCGCACCATCGGCGACGTGATCGGCAAGTTCCATCCGCACGGCGATTCCGCCTGCTACGAAGCGATGGTGCTGATGGCGCAGGCGTTTTCGTACCGCTACCCGCTGGTGGACGGGCAGGGCAATTTCGGCTCGTCGGACGAGCCCAAGTCGTTCGCCGCCATGCGTTACACCGAGTCGCGGCTCACGAAGTACGCCTCGCTGTTGTTGTCGGAACTCGGACAGGGCACGGTCGACTGGACGCCGAACTTCGACGGCACCATGGAAGAGCCGGTGCTGCTGCCGGCGCGCGTGCCGAATGTTTTGCTCAACGGTGCGACAGGCATCGCCGTGGGCATGGCCACCGATATTCCGCCGCACAACCTGCGCGAAATCGTGAACGCGACCATCCTGCTGCTCGACGAACCCGACACCACGCTCAGCGAACTGTGCAAAGTGGTGAAGGGTCCGGACTTCCCGACCGGCGCGGAGATCATCTCCTCGCGCGCCGAGATCAAGCACATGTACGAGACGGGCAACGGCTCGATCCGCGCCCGCGGCGTCTATGAAATGGAAGATGGCGACATCGTCATCACGCAGCTGCCGTACCAGGTGTCCGGAAGCCGCATCATCGAGCAGGTCGCGGCGCAGATGAATGCGAAGAAACTGCCGATGGTCGAGGACATCCGCGACGAGTCCGACCACGAGCATCCGACGCGGCTGGTCATCGTGCCTAAGTCCAATCGCGTCGACATCGACCAGCTCATGGCGCACCTGTTCGCGACGACGGACCTGGAGCGCACGCATCGCGTGAACCTGAACATCATCGGCCTCGACGGGCGACCGCGGGTGATGGCTCTCAAGGAACTGCTGGAAGAGTGGCTGCGCTTCCGCTTCGATACGGTGACGCGACGACTGACCTGGCGGCTCGAGAAGCTGCAGGCGCGCCTGCACATCCTCGACGGCTTGCTGATTGCTTATCTCAATCTCGACGAAGTGATCCGCATCATCCGTCGCGAGGAGGAGCCCAAGCCGGTGCTGATGAAGCGCTTCGACCTGACCGAGATCCAGGCGGAAGCCATTCTCGAAACCAAGCTACGCCACCTCGCCAAGCTCGAGGAAATGAAGATCCGCGGCGAGCAGAAGGAGCTCACCGAAGAGCGCGACGAGATCGACAAGATCCTGAAGAGCAAAGCGCGCCTGAAGAAGCTGGTGCGCGAAGAACTCACCGCCGACGCGGCAACGTTCGGCGACGCGAGACGCAGCAAGATCGTCGAGCGCGCGGCCGCCCAGGCGATCAGCGAAACGGATCTCGTGGTGAGCGAGCCGATGACCGTCGTGCTCTCCGAACGCGGTTGGGTGCGTGCCGGCAAAGGCCACGAACTCGATCCGACGCAGCTGTCGTACAAGACGGGCGATTCGTTTCAGTCGGCTGCACGCGGGCGCAGTACCCAGCAGGCAGTGTTTCTCGATAGCACCGGTCGTGCTTACAGCTTGATCGCGCATTCGCTGCCATCGGCGCGAGGGCAGGGCGAACCTTTGTCGGGCCGTCTCGATCCGCCGGATGGCGCGACGTTCGCCGGAGTGATGATCGGTGAGCCGCAGGACCGTTACGTCATAGCATCGGACGCGGGTTACGGTTTCGTGGTGAAGCTGGAAGAACTTCACTCGCGCAACCGCGCCGGCAAGACAGTGCTCAAGGTACCCGATGGTTCCGGCGTTCTCATGCCTGCCGCAGTGACGACTGATGACGCGTTGCTGTGTGCAGTCAGCAATGACGGCAAGCTGCTGGTGTTCCCAGTGAAAGACCTGCCTGAACTGCCGCGCGGCAAGGGCAACAAGATTTTCGGTCTGTCATCGCAGAAAGTGGAAAGCCGCGAGGAATTCCTCGCTGCCATCGCCGTGGTCTCGCCGACTCAGAGCCTCGTCGTTCGTTCAGGCGAGCGCAAGATGACGCTGAAGTTCAGCGAGCTGAAGGAGTATCGCGGTGAGCGTGCGCAGCGAGGAGCAGTGCTGCCGCGCGGCTGGAGAAAGGTGGAGCGGCTGGAAGTGGAAGGGTAGTAGTAACTCTCTACCTCTTCCCGTTGCGGAAGAGGTAGAAGAAGCCGGAGTCATCCCATCGTCACCTGCTCCGGCTCGTGCACGAAGTACCCCTGGATGAACTCGATTCCCAGCTGCCACAACACCGCCATCGTGTTCGCATCCTCGACGCGTTCGGCGATGGTGCTGACGCTCCTGCTGCGAGCCTGGTCCACCAGCTCGCGAACTTTCTGCTGCAGGACCGGATCGACCGATAAGCCCTGCATCAGGGTGCCGTCGATCTTGATGTAGCTCAGCGGCAGTTGCGAAATCAGGCGGCTCGGGTCGCGCCCGGCGCCGAAGTGTTCGATTGCGAAGCCGAATCCCGCGCGGCGCAAGGCGATGGCCAGGTCATTGGTGTCGGCCAGATATTCGGTGGCGACCTGCTCGCTCACCTGGAACACGATTCGCTGCGGTTCGATGCGCGTGGCCTTGATCTGGTTGGCCAGCCATTGCAGCAGCGATTTGTCACGTACGGAATCGCGCGACAGGCGCACGAATAATTCCTTCACCGGCCGGCTGACGCACACGGACATGGCCGCGGCGATGATCCAGCGATCGATGTTCTTCATCAGGTCGTTGCGATCGGCCGCGGCGATGAATTCGCCGGGCAGCAGTTCTTCGCCCTGCTCGCCGATCATGCGTACCAGCACGTCGAACATGCCATGGTCTTCGCCGAGCAGGCTGGCGATGGGCTGCTGCATGAGGCGGAAGCGGTTGTCCATCAGCGCGGCCTTGATCCGCTTCACCCACATGAGATCGGTTGCCTGCTGGCGAGTGTCTTCATCGCGCCTATCGATGATCTGCAAGCGGTTGCCGCCGGCCTGCGCAGCACCGCGTCGCGCGGCGATGGCATCGGTCAGCGACAAGGCAGCATCCGGCGTGTGGACGTCGATCATGCCGAGACCGACGCTGCAGGTGCAGGAGATCTGCTTGTCGCCGATGCGGAAGATGTGTGTCGCCACCTTGCGTACCAGGTTGTTCATCAGCATCTCGATGTCGCGCAGAGTGCCGCGCTCCATCAGAATGAAGAACACACCGTCGCCGAAGCGGCCGATCAAGTCGCTGGGATGACGGGCTTCGTTGATCAGCTCGACGAACTGGCCGATGAATTCCTCGACGTGCAACGGCCCGATGTCGTCGATGATGGCGGCGAGCTTGTCGGGCTCGATGGAAACCACGTTCCGTACGCCGGCTTTGATGGGCTGCGCCAGCGCATGCAGCAGCCGGTCGATGAAGAAGCGACGTTGCAACGTACCGGTCGCGGCATCGTGCTCCAGCGCGTCGTTGAGTTGCTCGTTGAGCGTACCGGCGTCGCGCTTTTTCGCAGCGATGCACAGACGCACCGCTGGCTCGCCGTCGTATTCGGCGGGAGATAGTTCTATTTCCAGCGGCACGCTCGAGCCATCGCTGAGCTGCGCCGCGGCTCGCAAGGAGTGGTCATGCCATCTGCCTTGCAGGCAAGCGACCAGAGCCCCCTTGATGGCCGCGTGCGCCTCAGATTCGAAGGCATCCATGATCGGCGTGCCGAGGATCGCTTCGCCATCGGGGTATCCATACAACTCCAGCCACGCGGGATTCACATCGACGACGATGCCTTCCTGCACATGAGCGATGGCATCGGCCGAGCCCGCCATGAACGACTTGAGCTGGTCGCGATATTCGCGAGCCGAACTCAGTGTGCTGTTGAGAGTGCGCGCCTGGCGATGAGCTTCGAGCTCGCGCGTGACGACCGCCTGCAGGCGCGTCGGGTTTTTGAGCGTAATGACATCGCGCGCACCTTCTTGCATGGCGGCGGCGATGATTTCTTCGTCGACCTGTTCGCGAGCGATCAGTACCGGGACGTTTGCGTCGTGCTGCTTGCGTATCGCCATGACTTTCGCGGTGTCGGCGGCATCCGGACCGACGAAGGCGATCAACATGTGCACGCTGGTCCGCGCCAGCTCCTCGCTGAGCTCATTGAGGTCCCTGATCCACTTGCAGCGCACCGCATGGCCGGCATTGCGCAGCGTACTGTTGATCGCTTCGACGTTGTCCTGATGGCGGGTCAGGACGATCATCGGCACGGCGACTTGCTCAGCCAAGCGAAACTCTCCTCAACTCAATTCAAGTCCGGGTACGAGGCCGGCGGCGATTCTACGGCGTTTGTCGCTTCCCAACCCTTCGCTGCGTCACACAAGGGGTGTTTTCGAGGCCTCCCCGGCGATCTCTCGCACCAGGCGGGGCACCAGGTATCCAGGCAAGCGGGCGATCAGCCCGGCATGCAGCTGGCGCGCCCGTCGTTCATCGACTTCGAAGTGGGCCGCACCCTGCACGCGATCCAGGACATGCAGGTAGTAGGGTAAAACCCGCATGTTAAACAATTGCTCGCTCAGTTCAGTCAGGGTGTCCACGCAGTCGTTGACCCCCGCCAGCAGGACCGACTGGTTCAGCAGAGTGGCGCCGGCCCCTGCGAGCGCGTTACAGGCTTCGGTTACCGACGCATCCAGTTCGCTCGCGTGGTTGGCATGAATGACGACGACTTTCTGCAGGGGCAGGGTCGCAAGCCACTGCACGAGGCCGGCATCGACACGTTCGGGCAGCACTACGGGATAGCGCGTATGAATCCGCAATCGCCGCACGTGGGGCAGGGTTTGCAGCGCATCGGTGAGCTGGATCAGTCTGCGGTCGCTCAAACTCAGGGGATCGCCGCCGCTCAAGATCACTTCCTGGATGGAGTCGTCGCGGCGCAGGTGGTCGATGGTGGATTGCCAGCCGCCGCTCAGCGCGGATTCGTCCGCATAGGGGAAATGCCTTCGGAAACAGTAGCGGCAATGCACGGCGCATGCACCGGTGGCCACGACCAGCGCGCGTCCCGAATATTTATGCAGCAGTCCCGCGCCTTCGCTGCTGGCGAGATCCCCTACCGGATCCATGACGAAGCCCTCGACAGTGTCGAGTTCGGCGGCGACCGGAAGCACCTGCAGCAGCAGCGGATCGTTGTAGTCGCCGTGACGCATGCGTGCGACGAAACTGCGGGGTACTCGCAGGGGAAAAGTCGCTGCAGCGGCCATGGCATGTGGAATCAATGCCGGGTCCAGGCCGAGAATCCGGCATAGTTCGCCCGGATCGGTGATGGCATCGGCAAGCAGTTGCTGCCAGCGCGGCCGGCGGCGTTCACCCGCGGCAGCAATGGACAGTGGTATAAATTGGCCTGAAGAGGAGCTTGCGGCTATCATCTGCGCCCTTTCGGGCCCGGCACGGGCCCGATCAAGAATTTCGTAATCCACATCCTCTCAAGTATGGACGATGGTTCCAAATGGGCAATGTTTCCACCAGTGAATTCAAGTCGGGCGTAAAGATCATTCTCGACAACGATCCGTTCTCGATCGTCGAGAACGAAATGGTCAAGCCCGGCAAGGGCCAGGCGTTCAACCGTGTGAAGGTGCGCAACCTCAAGAACGGCAAAGTGATCGAACGCACCTTCAAGTCCGGCGACACGGTGGAGACCGCCGACGTGCAGGAAAGCGAAATGCAGTACCTCTATACCGATGGAGAATTCTGGCATTTCATGGTGCCCGACACGTTCGAGCAGTACACCGCCGGCAAGGAAGCGCTGGGCGATGGCGCCATCTGGCTGAAGGACGGGATGAACTGCACCGTCATGCTGTGGAATGGCGTGCCACTGAACGTGACGCCACCGGCGCACGTCGAACTCAAGGTCGTGGAGACCGATCCCGGCGTTCGCGGTGACACGGCAACCGGCGGCGGCAAGCCTGCAAAGCTCGTGAGCGGCGCAGTCGTTCGCGTACCGCTGTTCATCAACGAAGGCGAGACCATTCGCGTCGATACCCGCACCGGAGAGTACATCGCGCGCGCCAAGGCCTGAGTCCGGGCCTTCGCGATTACTTAGGAATCACATCACCTGGAGCAGCGTCGCTACGAAGCGCTCCAGGCCTTGTTGATCTTCCGCATCGAAGCGTTCCGTGACCGGACTGTCCAGGTCCAGCACTCCCAGCAGTTCGCCGGCCGTACTGATAATGGGTACGACGATTTCCGAATTGGACGCGGCATCGCAGGCGATGTGACCGGGAAACTGGTGAACGTCGGCGACGATAATGGTCTTGCGCTGTAGCGCCGCCGTTCCGCAAACCCCTTTGCCCACTGCAATCCGCACGCATGCGGGTTTGCCCTGGAACGGTCCCACCACCAGTTCCCCCTCCTTCAGCAGGTAGAACCCCGCCCAATTCAGTTGCGGCAGCATGCTGAACAGCAGGGCAGAGGCGTTGGCCAGGTTGGCGATACGGTCCGGTTCGTCGGCGATGAGCGCCCGTAATTGCTGGACCAGCTCGGCGTACAACAACGGTTTGTCGCGAGCGGCGGCGGAGTCGTGGCTGGATGCAATGTGCATGTTGGCGGCGAAGGAAGTGGCTGTCGTCGCAACTTATCTCATGCGCGCGCGAAGGGAAATGCCAGCACCTCATCGATGTGACGAGCGTGGATTGCGCACATCACCAGCCGATCGAATCCTAGCGCGACGCCTGAGCAATCGGGTAGGCCGGCGTCCAGCGCAGCGAGGAACGCATCGTCCATGGGGACTAACGGCAAGCCGCGGCGCTGTCGTTCCTGCAGGTCCTGCTGAAAGCGCTGCTGCTGTTCATCGCGATTGGCCAACTCGTGAAAGCCGTTGGCCAGCTCGATGCCGTCCAGGTATGCCTCGAAACGCGATGCCACACGTCCATGCACGCGCGCGAGCGCTGCTTGCGAAGCCGGGTAGTCGTAGATGAATGTGAGGCGCTCGTGCCCCAGTCGCGGGCCCACCAGCGTACTCACGATCAGGTCGAGGCAGGCATCGCGATCTGCCTGCAAGCCAGCGGGCACATCGATCCCGGCGCTCTGCAACCGTGAAACGAGTACGGCAGCAGGATCGTCGAGTGCATCCACGCCCGCGTGCAGTTGCAAGGCTTCGCAATAGCTCAATCGCTCTGCCTTGTCCAAAGGGCGTGAAGGTGACAGCAGCGTAGCGATGAGGCGTTCGACATCTGTCATCAACGCGTGATGGTCGATGCCGATACGATACCACTCGAGCAACGTAAATTCCGGGTTGTGCCAGCGTCCCGACTCCTCGTCGCGATAGACGCGACAGATCTGCCAGATATCGCCGCAGCCCGCGGCAATCAGCCGCTTCATCGCGTATTCGGGTGAGGTGTGCAGGAAACGTCGCTGCCGAAGTGCCGTGCTTTCGATGCTCGCCAGATGCACGTCCGTGACGGCGGCGACACTCAGTGTCGGCGTTTCTACTTCCATCGCGTCAGTCACGGTGAAGTATTCGCGAGCTGCGCGTAGCATTTTCGCCCGCACTTCCAGGGTTGCGATCGACGCGGTCGGCTTCCAGTCGATCGTCATCGGAGGTTCACCGTGCGCGGCAGATTACCTGGCCGAGGCGCACCGTCGCTTGCGGAATCACGGTGTTCTGCCAAGTCACGCAATCGCGCTGGAACAGCAGCACCACGGTCGATCCCATGTTGAATCTTGCGAGTTCGGCGCCCTTGAGGAAGCTCTGTCCAACGCCTTTGGCGATCGGATACACACCGTGCGACGACCGTGGCGGTGGATTGATCTCGCCGCAGTACACGGTCTCCATGCTGCCGACGAACAGCGCACCCACTGGAATGACGGCCATGCGACCGATGGTGGTGTCGAAGTCGCAGATGACACGTTCGTTGCGTGCGAACAGGCGCGGTACTGCACGAGCAGTGGCCGCGTTCACGCTGAACAAATCGCCGGGCACATAGACAGTGCTGCGCAGGCTGCCGCCGAACGGCATGTGAATGCGATGGTAGTTGTAAGGCGCGAGATAGATACAGGCGAAACTGCCGTCGCGATACGCAGCGACCGACGCCGCGTCACCGGCGAGCAACTCGTTGAGCGTGTAGGAGCGGCCTTTCGCCTGGATCAGCGCGTCGCCATGAATCGGTGCGCATTGACTTACGGTCCCATCGACAGGACTGACGACGGCATCCGGTTCTTCTGCAATCGGCCGCGCTTCGGGACGCAACGCGCGCGTGAAGAAGTCATTGAAGCTGCGATAGGCGAGGGGATCGCTCTGCAGCGCCTCGGCCATGTCGACCCGGTAGCCCTTGAGGAAATTCGTGATGATGAGGCGCTTCACCGTCGGCGATTCGTTGCGCATGACGCGATAGATCATGCGCGACAGCGCGTGCTTGGGCAGCACGTACTGCAACGCTGCGAACAGGCGATCGCTGACGCTGATCTGCGGGACCACTTCAGGCATTGAGCTTCTCATTCCTTGGCGCCGACGATGCGGCGATAGTCGGCGGCAATCGTGGCGGCGGTATGCGGAGCCGAGAACAGCGCATGCATGGCTCCTTGGGGATCGAACAGCAATATCGCCGCCGAATGATCGACCGTGTAATCGCCGTTCGGCAGCGGTGAGCGCGCGACGGGAATTCCCAGGGCGCGCGTAAATGCATCGATTGCAGTGACCGAACCCGTAACCCCCGTGAATGTGGGGCTGAAGAACTTCACGTATTTGGCGAGTGCCTCGGGTGTATCGCGTTCCGGGTCCACAGACACCAGCACTACCTGAGGAGCGATTGCGGCCGGCGATGCCGCCACCAATTTCTCGACTTGCGCGAGCATGGCGAGAGTAGTGGGGCACACATCCGGGCAACGGGTGAAGCCGAAAAACACCAGCGTCCAGCGTCCCTGGAAGCGGCTCGCATCGAACGGCGCGCCGGCCTGATCGATGAGCGCGAGTTCCGGCAACGGCCGGGGCGGCGAAATCACGGTGGCCACCGCCAACCCTAAATCAGTCGACGAATTGCGATCGAACATCGCGCGCGCCAACAGCACACCCGCGCCAATGGCTACAATGGCCACCAGGGCCGTCATGAGAAAGGATTGCTGGCGAGTCATCGCAGGATTATTGCATGGTCGAGGTTTGCAGTTCTGAAATCGCGCGTCTCTTTCCTACCTTCCTCTCCCGGCGACCGGGGGAGGAAGCCAGACATCAGAAGATTTAACGTGCCGCCAACTCCCACCACATCACTCAACCCGCCCGGCGCACACGCGACCGTCGCACAACTCATCGAATACGGCGCGGCGCGTTTCATCGCAGCCGATCTATGGTTCGGCCATGGCAGCGACAACGCTGGCGATGAGGCTGCCGAACTCGTCGTGTTCGGCGCGGGGCTGCGGCATGAAGATGCGCCGGCCATCTACGGACGCGAGCCGAGCGATGCGCAGCGAACGGCGATTCTCGAGTTGTTCGAGCGGCGCATTCGCGAGCGCGTGCCGGCTGCCTATCTCACGAAGCGCATGTGGTTTGCAGGACATGAGTTCTACGTGGACGAGCGAGTGCTGGTGCCGCGCTCGCCGCTTGCCGAATTGATCGAGCGGGGCTTCGAACCTTGGATCGACGCTGACCGCATCCGCTGCGTGTTGGATATCGGCACCGGCTCGGGTTGCATAGCCATCGCAGCAGCGCTTGCGTTGCCGCAGGCGCGCGTGGATGCCGCCGATCTGTCGGACGATGCACTGGCGGTGACAGCTATCAACATCGAGCGACTGCAGGTCGCCGATCGCGTACGAGCAGTGCGTTCCGATGTGTTCAGCGGCCTGGCCGATGCTCGTTACGATGTCATCGTGAGCAATCCTCCGTACGTTGGCAGCGAGGAATTGTCCGCTTTGCCCGAGGAATACCAGCGCGAACCGCGACTGGGCCTGTTCGGCGGCAACGACGGGCTGGACATAGTTAAGCGAATTCTCAGAGAGGCGTCGGATCATCTGCGACCCGGCGGTATCCTGGTCGTCGAAGTGGGCAATTCCGAAGACGCGCTGGTCGAGGCGTGCCCGCGCGTGCCATTCGTCTGGCTGGAATTCGAGCGCGGCGGCGGCGGTGTCTTCCTGCTGACGGCCGAGCAGCTCGCAGAGCATCGCGGGGATTTCGCCGCGAGGTGAAGCTCCGCAGTATCATGCGGCCCGGTTGCACGTCTTGAGATCGAAATGTCTGGAAATACGTTCGGCACGCTGTTCACGGTCACGACCTTCGGTGAAAGCCATGGTCCCGCGCTCGGCTGCATCGTCGACGGCTGCCCACCCGGCATGCCCTTGTCGGAGGCCGACATCCAGCCCGATCTCGAACGACGCCGCACCGGCACGTCGCGTTTCACCAGCCAGCGCAAGGAAGGCGACCAGGTCAGGATCCTGTCCGGCGTATTCGAAGGCCGCACCACCGGCACGCCCATCGGCCTGCTGATCGAAAACGAAGACCAGCGCTCGCGGGATTACGAGAAGATCAAGGACCGGTTCCGTCCCGGCCACGCCGACTACACCTACCAGCAGAAATTCGGTTTCCGTGATTATCGCGGCGGCGGCAGATCGTCGGCGCGGGAAACAGTAACGCGAGTGGCGGCGGGTGCGATCGCGCGAAAGTATCTAGCCGAGAGGCTTGGCGTGCGCATTCATGGCTACCTCGCGCAACTGGGGCCGCTGCGCCTCGATCCCGTGGAGCCATTGTCGGCCTACGACAATCCGTTCTTCTGTCCCGATCCTTCGCGGCTGGAGGAACTGGAGAAATACATGATCGACCTGCGACGCGAAGGCGACTCCGTAGGCGCTCGCGTCAATGTCGTTGCTACCGGTGTGCCGCCGGGCCTGGGCGAACCTGTGTTCGACAAGCTCGATGCCGACATCGCGTTTGCGATGATGAGCATCCAGGCCGTCAAGGGTGTGGAGATCGGCGCGGGTTTCGCGGCCATCGAGCAGAAGGGCAGCCAGCATCGCGACGAACTGACGCCCCAGGGTTTTCGCACCAATCACGCGGGCGGCGTGCTCGGGGGAATCTCATCCGGACAGGACATCCTCGTCAGCATTGCTCTCAAGCCGACCTCGAGCATCGTCATTGCCGGTAACACCATCGATATCCACGGGCAAGCGACGGATGTAATTACTACCGGTCGCCACGATCCTTGCGTGGGCCTGCGTGCCACGCCCATCGCCGAAGCGATGTTGGCGCTGGTGCTCATGGACCACTATCTGCGTCATCGCGGCCAGAACGCGGATGTCGCGAGCCCCACGCCGGTCATTCCAGCGCAGGCGCCAGATTCAGCGCCGGAGTGATCGCTCCCGCCACACGACTGGCCGCGGGATATTTCGCTTACTTCGCCGCCGTCGGCGTGTTCACGCCGTTCTGGAGTCCGTATCTCGCGTCGCAGGGATTCAGCGCGCTAGAGATCAGTTGGCTGCTCGGTGCGGCTGCGGGTGTGCGCGCTGTAGGTCCCGTACTCATCGGCTGGTTCGCGGACCTGAGTCATCCCACGCGAGTACTGCGCCTGGTGGCGTTATTCGCGCTGCTCAGCTTCGTCGTGTTGCCCGAGCACGCGAGACTGGGTGGATTCATGGCGTTCAGCGTGCTCTTCAGCCTGACCTGGAATTCGGTCATTCCGCTGTATGACGTGCACACGCTCAGCCATCTCGGCACGGGCTCGGCTCGCTATGGAAGCATCCGGCTGTGGGGCTCGTTGGGTTTCATCGTTGCGTCGTGGGGCGCGGGCCTGGGATTCCAGTGGCTCGGCTACGGCCAGTTTCGTCGCGTGCTGGCGGGACTGGTCCTGCTCACGCTGGTGACGACGCTGCTCATCCAACCCATGATGCGGACAGCAGCAAGCTCGGTGCGCGAGCAATTCACCGCTTCGCTGCGCTCACGCGCTGCATTGGTGTCGTTGCTGGTGGCGGCACTGATCGCGATCAGCTTCGGTGCTTATTACACGTTCTTCTCGCTGTACCTCGAACGCAATGGCTACAGCCGCGGAACGATCGGATTGCTCTGGGCCCTGGGAGTGGCGGCCGAGATCGTGGTGTTCGCCACCGGCCATTCGCTACTGCGTCGCTTCTCCATTCGCTCGTTGTTCGTGCTGGCTGCGAGCGGCACCGCATTGCGTTGGGCGGCGGTGGCTTTATTGGTGCAGCATCCGCTCGCGCTGGCTGTATCGCAGCTGCTGCATTGCCTGGGTTTCGCCGTCCTTCACTACGCCATCGTACTCACGGCGCAGCGTCTGTTTCGCAGTGGACTGCAGAGTCGCGGGCAGGCGGTGTTCAGCAGCGCCGGTTACGGACTCGGCGGCATGCTCGGTAATCTGCTCGCGGGTGTGATGTGGGTAGGCTTTTCGCCCCGAGCATCTTATGTCAGTGCGGCGTTTATTGTAGTGTTGGCAGCTATCCTGGCCGCCGTCGGATTGCGCGGCACCGAACTGGACGAAGCGCACGGCACGGCGGCGCCTTGAGATTACCGTGCCTTTCGAGCGCAGCGTCACTACGAATTGGCGTAAATGACGCACGAATGGCGCGCCGATTTTTCCATCACCTGGGTGAAACTGACGGACATGAGTAGAAGTTGGAATGTTGCGGTACTGGGCGCCACGGGTCTCGTGGGCGGCACCATCCTGTCGATTCTCGAACAGCGTAATTTTCCGGTGGGCGAAATTTTCCCGCTGGCCAGTGCGCGTTCGGCAGGTCGCACCATCAAATTCAAAGGCCGCGAGGTCACCGTACTCGATGTCGATCAGTTCGATTTCTCGCGTGCGCAGATCGGCCTGTTCTCCGCCGGCGCCAGCGTCTCGAAAGTGCATGCGCCGCGCGCCGGTGCTGCCGGCTGCGTCGTCGTCGATAACACTTCACAGTTCCGTTACCAGGACGACATCCCGCTGGTGGTGAGCGAAGTGAACCCGCACGCCATCGCCGGCTATCGCAAGCACAACATCATCGCCAATCCCAACTGCTCGACCATGCAGATGCTGGTGGCGCTCAAGCCTCTGCACGACGTGGCGCACATCGAACGCATCAATGTAGCCACCTACCAATCCGTATCGGGTGGCGGCCAGAAGGCCATGGATGAACTGACCGGCCAGGTTCAGGCGCTCGCTCGCGGCGAGCAGCCGCAGGCGAAGATCATCGCCAAGCAGATAGCGTTCAACTGCGTGCCGCAGATCGACGTGTTCCTGGACAACGGCTACACCAAGGAGGAAATGAAAATGTTCTGGGAGACCCAGAAGATTCTCGAAGACACCTCCATCCGCGTGAACGCCACGGCGGTGCGTGTCGGGGTTTACCTGGGACATTCCGAGGCCGTGCATATCGAGACTCGCCGCAAGCTCTCCGCGGTCGATGCGCGTGAAATCCTGTCCAAGGCGCCAGGTGTGGTGGTCATCGACGAGCGTCGGCCCGGCGGTTATCCGACTGCGGTGACGGAGGGCGCAGGCACCGATCCGGTGTTCGTGGGACGCATCCGCGACGACATCAGTCACGACCGCGGTCTGAATCTGTGGATCGTGTCCGATAACGTTCGCAAGGGAGCTGCGTTAAATACCGTCCAGATCGCCGAGATATTGGTGAAAGATCACTTGTAAGTTATAGTTGCGCGCCTAAAGTCAACTAGCACATGAGCATTGACTAACCGTGCGACGCTCTGAATACATGGTAAGTGCTGATTAGATCCGCAGGCTGCCTGCCACCGAAGAGTGGCGGCAAGCCGAAAAGACGGGATTTGCGAGGCCACCGGTTGCGACCGGCAGCACTCGTTCAGCAGATACCAGGGCTTTAGGCAGCGTCTGCGGATGCTCAGGACACGGTACCGGGAGAGCTGATGAGAAGACATTTGCCGCGCCTGCTGCTTACGGGCGCACTGCTGTCCCCTGCGTCCCTGTACGCACTGGGCCTGGGCGAGATCCGCCTGAATTCATCGCTCAATCAGCCATTCGATGCTGACATCGAACTCATTGCGCCCACCGCCGAGGAACTCGCCAGCCTCAAGATCGGACTGGCCAGCAATGACCTGTTCTCGCGCTATGGGCTCGATCGGCCTGCCTACCTGTCGGGTTTCGACTTCGCCGTCACCCGGCGCCGCGACGGCAACGCCTCGGTCAAGGTCACCTCCAATCGTTCGGTCACCGAACCGTTCGTGACGTTGCTGGTGGAAGCGAGCTGGGGTCGCGGCCGCCTGCTGCGTGAATACACCGTGCTGCTCGATCCGCCGGCCTTCCTGCCGTCGCAGCCGGAAACGCAGGCGCCTGTGGCAGCTCCGCAATCCGGCGCGCGCAACGATGGCCGCATCGAACGCCCGGCTCCGCCGCAGCCCACTCGGACCGTTCCTGCGCCTGCGCGCGAGACGCCTACCGAAGAGAATCTGCCGTCTCCAGTCGGCGCGACCGGCGCTTATGCAGTCGAACGCAACGACACCTTGTGGCGCATCGCTGCCAAGGTGAAGCCGGATTCCTCGCCGCGCGTCATCAACCAGACCATGATTGCGTTGTTCCGCGCCAATCCCGAGGCGTTCGGCGGCAACATCAATCGTCTGCGCGCCGGCGCGATTCTGCGTATTCCTGATTCCACCGATATCGAAGCGATCAGCACCAGCGAGGCGACTGCGGAAGTCGCGCGCCAGCAGGATGCGTGGAACGGCGCAAATGCCGGGACTCCCACCGATGAGTCCAGTCGCTTGCGACTGGTCACGCCGGCCGAAACACCTCCGGCTCCTACGGTCACGCCTGCGCCAGCAGTCGAAGCTCCGCGTCCGGCGACTCCGCCGAAACCCGCGCCTGCGACGTCTGCACAGGGCACGCCGGACAAGCGGCTCGAAGTGACCGATCCCAGTCTCGCCGCCGTCCAGCGCAACGCCACTCAAACGCCGCCTGCTGCTGCTCCCGTCGAACAGCCTCCAGCTGCGGAAGAAGTGCCGCCGGCGCCGGTTGCCGAACAACCGCCTGCCGAATCGGTTCCGGTCGCGCCGGCCGCTGCAACGCCTGCTCCCGCACCAGGGGAGGAGGGTCCTTCGATCCTCTCGCGCCTCGGCGATTTCTGGTGGGTGTTCGTGGTGCTCGGCCTGCTCGTGGTCGCACTGCTTGCCGTGCTCAAACGTCGCCGCGATGACTCGGCTGATTCCATCGAAGCTCTGGACCTGCCGGATTACGAACCGCCGGTGACTCGCGTGCAGGGCTCCAAAGGACGTGCCGAGCCCTTCGCCGCTCTCGATGAAGACGACATCGATAACGAAACCCGCCCGGACTTCGATCTGCCCGATGCCGTCACGCGCCGTGCGGACAACAACACTCGCATACGTCCCATTGCACCGGTGGATGAGCCGGCCCCGGCGCTGTCACGTGTCGATGACACGCTCAGCAGCGACAGCGCGGTGCGCTTCGATCAGCAGGATGCGCTGGCGGAAGCCGACTTCCACATGGCCTACGGGCTTTACGACCAGGCCGCGGACCTGGTGAAGATCGCCATCGATCGCGAGCCGGATCGTCGCGACCTGAAACTCAAGCTGCTGGAAATCTATTTCGTCTGGGGCAACCGCGACCTGTTCCTCGATACAGCGCGCGACCTGCATCGCTCGCGTGCATCGGCCACGCTGGCCGAATGGGACAAGGTCGTGATCATGGGCAAGCAGATCGCGCCCGAAGATCCGATCTTCAAGGACGAAGGCACTTCGCACGTCGACCTGGTCGACGTCAATCTCGAGGGCGGCGAGAACCGCGTCGATGTCGACCTGTTCGCCGAACCCGAATCGCAGCAGCCTTCCGGCCTCGATCTGGAATTCGGCTCGGGCGAACGCGCCACCAACACGGGCTATTCGACTGGCGCCTTCAAGATCGATGCGACCTCGGACCGCAATCCGCGCATCGTCGAAGAAGAGCCCACGCGCGAAATGAATCCGCTGGCCCGTACGCAGGAAACTCCGACCATCGAATCGCCCAAATACGATCGCGGTTCGCAGACCATTCGCGAGAAGGTGAAGGTCGACAAGCAGCCATCCCGCGCCGACCAGACGGCGGAGCTGTCGCTCGACGATCTCGGTCTCGACGTCGATGCCCTCGAAGCCACCGGTTCGCTGGAAGAAACCACGGCGCTTTCCCGTAGCAACGACGAAGGCGCAACGCGCATTTCCCGTCCCATCCGTGACGATGAGATGACCCAGCTGGCGCCTTCGCTCACCAGCTTCGATCGCACCATGGAAGCGCCGCGTCCCGACCGGTTCGATATCGACAGCACCGGCACCATCTACATCGACCAGGTGGACCTGGCGAGCGGCGATACGCGCGAACAGGTTCGCAGCGACAATCTTCGCAGCGACGATCTCGACTCCACTGCATCGCTGCAGCGTCTTCCCGCAGAGAACGTCGATGTGGATCTCAGCGAATTCGGCCCGCTCGAGGACGACAAGGAACTCGATACCAAGTACCGCACCGACGACACGCTCAGCCATGCGCTCGACCGTGACTCCATCGATCGCTTTTCGAAGGATGTGTTCGCCGACGAAGGCACCTCGCGCTTCGGCAAGATCGATATGGATGTGGGCGATGCGCTCGGCTCCGACGACGGCGCGCCGACCAATCGCCAGGTGCTCACCACCGAGATGGAGCTGTCCGAACTCGAACCGGTGACCATGAGCGAAGTCGGGACCAAGCTCGATCTCGCCCGCGCTTACATGGACATGGGCGACCCCGACGGCGCGCGCAGCATCCTCGAGGAAGTCGTGCAGGAAGGTACGTCGAACCAGAAGCAGGAAGCGCAGCGCCTGCTGGATTCGATCCGCTAAAGATTATTGGGGTGAGTGGCGAGTGAGCCGCGAACGGCAGGAGCCGACGCGGCCGTCGGCCATTGCTTGCTGCTCATCATCCACCACTCACGACTCACGTTCTCAACATGCCCCGCATCGCCCTCGGGCTCGAATACGACGGCAGCGACTTCTCGGGTTGGCAGTCGCAGACGGACGCGCTCGGCGTGCAGACAGTCGTCGAACAGGCGTTGTCGGAAGTCGCCAATCATCCGGTGAAAGTGGTCGCGGCCGGCCGTACCGATGCTGGTGTGCACGCGGAAATGCAGGTGGTCCACTTCGACACCGACTCGGTGCGCACTGAGCGCAACTGGATGCTCGGCGGCGCGGCGCACTTGCCGGGTTCAGTCAGCATTTTATGGACGCGCGAAGTGCCTGATTCGTTTCACGCGCGCTTCAGTGCACAGGCGCGCGGCTACCGATATTTCATTCTCAACCGGGGGCCGCGCCCGGCGCTGGCCCGGCAGCGGACCAGTTGGGTACGTGATGCGCTGGACGAAAGCCGCATGCAGGAAGCTGCGACGCTGCTGGTCGGGTGCCACGATTTTTCTTCATTTCGTGCGGCCGAGTGCCAGGCTCGCAGTCCGATCCGGCACCTGTACGAATTGCATGTCGAGCGGCGCGGTGAAATCGTCGAGCTGGCCGTGAAAGCCAACGCTTTCCTGCACCACATGGTCCGCAATATTGCGGGAGTGCTCATCGCCGTCGGGCGAGGGGACCGGCCGCTGGAATGGGTGAGCGAGGTGCTGGAGGCCCGGGATCGCAAAAAGGGCGGGGTGACAGCGCCGCCCGGCGGGCTGTACCTCGCTAGCGTGCGGTATCCCGCCGCGTTCGGCCTGCCCAGCGAACGGGCAGCCGGTCCCGCTTCCAGCGGCGACACTGGCGTCCCCAGCCCGGACCTTGTATAGATGCGCGTCTTCGCTTTGAGACAGAGGATTCGATGACCTGGTTCGAAAAGATCATGCCTTCGCGCATCAAGACCGAACGCCGGACGCGGTCCGTCCCCGAAGGTCTGTGGATGAAATGCGCGGCGTGCGATGCCGTCCTGTATCGCGCCGAACTGGAACGCAACATCAATGTATGTCCCAAGTGCGGACATCACATGCGCATCGGTGCGCGCGAGCGGCTGGACCAGTTTTTCGATCCAGGTACGCCGGTGGAATTCGCGGACAACATCGAGCCCGAGGATCCGCTGAAGTTTCGCGACAGCAAGAAGTACCGCGACCGGCTGCTGCTGGCGCAGAAGACCACGCAGGAGAAAGACGCGCTGATCGTGATGCACGGCAAGCTGCAGGGCCTGCCCGTCGTCGCCTGCGCCTTCGAATTCGAATTCATGGCCGGTTCGATGGGATCGGTGGTCGGCGAGCGTTTCGTACGCGCAGTCGAACATTGCCTCGAGTTCGGCAAGCCGCTGGTCTGCTTCACCGCAAGTGGCGGTGCGCGCATGCAGGAAGCATTGTTGTCGCTGCTGCAGATGGCAAAGACCAGTGCGGCCCTGGCTCGTCTTTCCCAGGCCGGGCTGCCTTATATTTCCGTGATGACCGATCCGACCACCGGCGGTGTGTCGGCGAGTCTCGCCATGCTCGGCGATGTGAATGTCGGCGAGCCCAAGGCGCTGATCGGTTTTGCCGGCCAACGCGTGATCCAGCAGACCGTGCGCGAAACCCTGCCTGAAGGATTTCAGCGCAGCGAATTCCTGCTCGAACACGGCGCGCTGGATATGATCATCGACCGCCGCGAAATGCGCGACAAGCTCGCCGGTTTGCTGACGATGTTCATGAGGCAGGCTGCGCCTCAGGCGTGAGTTCTTACCTTTCCTCCCTCGGTCGCCGGGGGAGGAGACGAGAACGCGGCGCTCCTCACCATATCGATCAATATGCTCGCCACCCTTTCCGATTGGCTTTCCTGGCAGGAGAACCTGCATCCGAACCCCATCGATCTCGGACTAACCCGGCTGAACGAAACGCTGCTGCGACTGGAATGGCGTCGGCCTAGATGTCCGATCATCACCGTCGCGGGCACCAACGGCAAAGGATCGAGCGTTGCGCTGCTGACGCGGATATTGCAGGAAGCCGGATATCGCGTAGCTACGTTCACGTCGCCACATCTCCTGCGTTACAACGAGCGCATTTGCATCGGCGAAGTGGAGATCTCCGACGCTTCGCTGATCGCTGCGTTCGAGCGCATCGACGCCGCGCGCGCCGGGACCACACTTACGTTCTTCGAATTCAATGCGCTCGCCGCGTTGCTGGTATTCGAAACCGCCTGCCCCGATGTCATCGTGCTCGAAGTCGGATTGGGCGGACGGCTCGACGCGGTGAATGCAGTGGACTGCGACGTTGCGTTGGTGACATCCATCGCGCTCGATCACTGCGATTGGCTGGGCAGCGATGTCGAAGTCATCGGCCGCGAGAAGGCGGGAATATTTCGTGCCGGGCGAGCTGCGATATTCGGATCTCGCGACATGCCGGCATCCATCGCTGCGGTCGCCAGCGAAGTCGGTGCGGACCTGCGACGTCTTGGCCAGGACTTCGAATACCGGCGCGTCGGTGACGTGTGGTCCTGGTCCGGCGGACCCGGCCTAGACAATCGTCGTTGCGACGATCTGCCGCTGCCGGCACTGGTAGGGGATGTGCAACTCGATAACGCGTCGGCGGTGCTGGCAGTTCTCATGTCGCTGTCCGCGCGCCTGCCGGTCGATGACGCAGCGATTCGTCGTGGACTGAGCACCGTGAGCCTGCGAGGCCGCTTTCAGGCAGCCACCTTGAACGGGGTCCAATGGATCCTGGATGTCGCTCACAATCCCGCCGCCGCGCAGACGCTGGCCTCCCAACTTGCTTTACCCAGCGATGCACGAAGAACTATCGCCGTGTGCGGCATCCTTGGCGACAAGGACGTCGAGGGTGTAGCGACAGCTGTGCGCGGCTCCTTCGATCAGTGGATCGTTGCAGGCTTGCCCGGTCCGCGAGCCGTTCCCGTCGATGCGCTTGCTCAGCGACTCGGTGTCGCGGGCGTGCCAGTCGCTGCGATTGCCGAAACGATTTCCGCTGCATGCGACACAGCGGCAGAACTTGCGCAATCCGGCGACCGGGTCGTCGTGTTCGGCTCGTTTCTCACCGTTGCCGGGGCGATGGAATGGCTCGAGTCGCGAGGACTGTCGATTTCCTGAGGGCGCGGACCGTTATACTTAGGCATGACCTGTGCAGAGTTGTAGCCTGATGGAGCGTCACGCCAAAGAACGACTGGTCGGAGCGGCAGTGTTGATTGCCGCCGCCGTCATCCTCATTCCGGAAATGCTGTCGGGACCCAAGCGTTCCGCTACCGCGTCGACTCCCGCTCGCGCCGGCGAAGCGCCGATGAAGACGTACACCATCGACCTCAATCACTCCCCGGATGCGCCCGCATCGACGCCGGCAGTCGAAGAACGAGCCCCACCCCAGGAGACAGTGGCAAGCGATCCTGAGACGGCCGCTCCCGTATCACCGGCGCAGGTCGAGACGAGTCAGCCAGCCACGGCGCAAGCTGCCACCGAAGCGGCGGTTGCGCCCCACGAAGAAAGTGTCGAGGTGCCACCGGCGGCTGCGCCTAAGGCAATCCCTGAATCTGCACCCGTAAAAGTGCCCCCAGCCGAGCCTGCTGGGGCCGAGCCTCCCAAACCCGCAGAACGACCCGCGCCCGTCGTCAAGTCGGCGCCTAAAGTCCTTGCACCCGCCGCAACTGTCCCCACATCGCGGCAGTGGGCCGTGCAGTTGGGTAGTTTTCGCAGTAAATCCGGTGCGGAAGGGTTGGCCAGAGAGTGGCAGGAGCGAGGTCAGCAGGCGTTGGTGATGCCGATCAAGTCGAGCAGCGGCACCTTGTACCGCGTGCGTCTCGGTCCGTTCGCGGAGCGCAGCGCGGCCGAGGCCGTATTACGGAAAGCCGGGAACAAGGCGACCGGTGCAGCAGTCGTGGCGCATCCCTGAGCGTGACTGGTAGAATTCGACCCGATCGGAAGTGCCCCTCTTAAATGTTCACATCGCCTGGCGTCGCGCACATCGCAGTCGCTTCCAGCAATCGCCTTCCGCAACTCCGCAGGGTCCATCGCCTACACGTATGAATGGTGCTGATTACCTGATCCTTGGTGTCCTGGCATTCTCGATGCTGCTCGGACTGTTTCGAGGGTTCGTGCGGGAGGCCATCGGCGTCATCGCCTGGTTGGGCGGTTTATGGCTCGCGTGGCGTTATGCGCCGCTGGTCGAACCACTGCTCGGCGGCACCCTCGACAATCCGCCCGCGAGCACCTGGGCCGCGCGCATCATCATTCTCATTTCCGTCGTGATCCTGGGCTGGATCGTATCGAGCGTGCTCGGCTACCTGATGCAGCATTCGGCGCTGAGCGTCAGTGTCGACCGGATGCTGGGCCTGCTATTCGGCCTGGTGCGCGGGGCGGTGGTGATCGCCGCGGTGGTGATCTTCGCGCAGTTCGTCAAGCTCGACGAAGTGCAGTGGTACAAGAAATCCCGTTTGCTGCCCTATGTGGCGCAGTATAGCGATTGGATACATAGCTTCGCCGAAACCGGGATGAAGCTGCTCGATGACACGGCAACATCTGCTCGGCAATCGCTCGCGCCGGCACAGAGGGTTTGAAGCATGTGTGGACTCGTCGGAATTGTTGGCCATACCCCCGTCAACCAACAGATTTATGACGCACTGACCGTCTTGCAACACCGCGGCCAGGACGCCGCCGGCATCATGACCTGCCACGATGGCGAGCTGTTCCTGCGCAAGCAGACCGGCATGGTCAGCGACGTCTTCCAGCATCGCCACATGCTCGCGCTCAAGGGCAACATCGGCATCGGCCACGTTCGCTATCCCACGGCCGGCTTCGATACCTCCTCGGAAGCGCAGCCCTTCTTCGTGAATTCGCCGTACGGCATCTGCCTCGGCCACAACGGCAACCTGACCAACGCGGCTGAACTTGCGGAAGTGCTGATCCGCGACGATCGCCGTCACCTCAACACCAGCTCCGACTCGGAAGTGCTGCTCAACGTGCTCGCGAGCGAGCTGTCGCGCGCCGGCACGCCGCGAGCATCGGCCGCCGACATTTTTTCGGCGCTGACTTCGGTTTATAAACGCGCCCGCGGCGGTTTCGCCGTCGTCGCCATGATCGTAGGCCACGGATTGATCGGCTTCCGCGATCCCAACGGTATCCGCCCGCTGATCATCGGCCGGCGCGATTCGGCGCAGGGTTCGGAGTACATGCTGGCTTCGGAAAGCGTGGCGCTCGACATGCTCGGCTTCACTCTGCTGCGCGATGTCGCTCCGGGCGAAGCGGTGTTCATCGACGAACAGGGGCGCTTCCATTCGCAGCAATGCGCACCGGTCGCCGAACATACGCCGTGCATTTTCGAGTACGTGTACTTCGCGCGTCCCGACTCCATCATCGACAACATTTCCGTGCACAAGGCGCGCCTGCGCATGGGCGACCTGCTCGCTGAAAAACTCCGTCGCGTCTGGCCGGATCATGACATCGACGTGGTCATTCCGATTCCCGACACCAGCCGTACAGCGGCGGTGCAGGTGGCGCAGCTGCTCGGCATCAAGTACCGCGAAGGCTTCGTCAAGAATCGCTACATCGGCCGCACGTTCATCATGCCGGGTCACGAGCAGCGCCAGAAGTCGGTGCGCTCCAAGCTCAACGTCATCGACCTGGAATTCCGGGGTAAGAACGTACTGCTGATCGACGACTCCATCGTGCGCGGCACGACTTCCGCGCAGATCATCGATCTCGCCCGTGAGGCCGGCGCACGTCGCGTGTATTTCGCTTCCGCCGCGCCGCCGGTGCGCTACCCGAACGTGTACGGCATCGACATGCCGGCCGCGTCCGAACTGGTCGCCGCCGGTCGTTCGGAAGAAGAAGTGGCGCGACTCATCGGCGCCGATCGCCTCATTTATCAGGATCTCGAAGACCTGGTGCGCGCCTGCCAGCACCACGATTCGGACATCCACAAGTTCGATACCTCGTGCTTCTCGGGCACGTACGTCACCGGCGATATCACTCGCGATTACCTGGCGCGCTTGCAGGAAGAGCGGTCCGACCAGGCCAAGTCGCGCCGACGCCAGTCGAACCGCAGCTCGTTCCGAGCTATTCGCGCCGTCTGAGTCGTGGGGCGGCGATGATGTGCTACGTCCGCCGCCTGCGTCGATAAAACTGCGATGTCGGTGACTGATGCGCTGGCGGGTTGGCCCTCGGCGCTCGATGCGGAGATCGCGCCGCGTATCCTGATCGTCACCGATCACACGAATCTCGCGCGCGCGATCGAACATCACATCTCGATCATCTGGCCGGACGCAACCTGCCGCGTCCACACGCCGCGAATCTCGGGTCAGCTGCATTCCGCGTTTACCGGGATGGGATTCGACGCCGTCGTGCTCGATGACGCAGTCGACGGCGGCGTGGGCATGTCTTGGTTCGAAAACCTGATGCATCGACCGGGCTTTCCTCCCGTCGTGTATCTGGCGCCGGGCGACGATGCCGGCCTCGCCGAGAACATGCGACTGCGCGGCGCGGCCGATTGCCTGGTTCGCGAGAAGATCGACAATCGCCGTCTCGACTCGGTACTCCGCGCCTCCGTACTGAAGCGTCGCCAGGAACGGGCATTGTTACGTGGAAGTCCTCGGACGCGTGAAGACTCCCGTTTTGGCGGCGTCACTATTCTCGGTCATCGCTTCGCGCGGCAGCTCGCGGCCGGTGGCACTTCGATGGTGTATCTCGCGGAGAGCGAGCGGGCGGGCGACATGGTGGTGTTGAAGGTGCTGCGGGAAGCGGCGGATGCAGCCGACGCGCACATCAACTTCGCCAACTTCCTGCAGGAATACGATCTGATCTCGAAGATCCGCCATCCCAACGTGGTCCGCATCTACGATCTTGGCCTGGCCGACGATCACGCATTCATCTCGATGGAGTATTTTTCGCGCGGCGACTTGCGGGCGCAAATTGCACTGCTGGACGATCCGCAAGCGGCACTAGCGCTGTTGCTGCAGATCGCCCACGCGCTCGATGTCGTACATTGCGTGGGCGTGCTCCATCGCGACCTGAAGCCCGGTAACATCATGCTGCGCGCCGATGGTTCGCTGGCGCTGATCGACTTCGGTCTCGCGCGCCAGTTCAATGCCCAGGCGCAGACCACGGGCATCGGCCAGATTTTCGGCACGCCGTACTACATGAGTCCGGAGCAGGGGCATGGCCAGGTACTCGATGCGCGCAGCGACCTGTACAGTCTCGGTGTGATCTTTCATGAAATGCTGACTCACCGGAAACCGTTCGTGGCACCCACACCGCTCGGCGTCATTTATATGCACGCGAATGCACCGCTGCCGCTGCTGGAGGGCGAGCTGCGACGCTTTCAACCGCTGCTCGATCGCCTGCTCGCCAAGCAGCCGGAGAATCGCTTTTCGTCCGCCGCGGAGCTGGCCGGCACTGTCGATGATTACATCAAGGGGCTGCGATGAACGCGGTGGTGCGCGGCAGCGATCATGTCGCGAACATCCTGCTCGCGCCGACCTCGCCGAGTTGGTACGACGTTGCGTGCGAGCGATGGCAGGAGCTGATGGTCGATCACGCCAACTGCGAGAAGAAGGCGGCATCGACGGCGCTGAGTTTTATTTTCGCGTATCCCGAAGACGTTGCGCTCACGGATCGGCTATCGCGACTGGCGCGCGAAGAGCTGCGTCATTTCGAGCAAGTGCAGAAGTTGATGCAGGCACTGAAGGTGCCATTCGTACGCATGTCGCCTTCGCGCTATGCCGATGGATTGCGTCGCGTGTTGCGTACTCACGAACCCAATCGTCTGCTCGACCTCATGCTTTGCGGCGCGCTGATCGAAGCACGATCGTGCGAGCGCTTTCTCGGCCTTGCGCCGCGCCTCGCTGCTCCGCTCGGAGATTTTTACGGAGCATTGGCGTTGTCCGAAGCGCGGCACCAGGGGTTGTATCTGAAGCTGGCCGAACAACGCGCCAAGGATATCGATTGGCGAGAACGCTTGCAGCAGATCGCGACCGTGGAGGCGGAGCTGATTACGTCGGCGGATCCGCAGTTTCGGTTTCATTCGGGGAAGCCGGAGTAGGCGCCCGCGAAGCAAGGAGCCGTCCCTAAACCCGTGCCATCGCCGCCAGCTCATACCCCCTCTCATCCCACCGCAACACGCTCCCCTGATCGTACCAATCCCCTAGCACGATACGCGTGGCCTGCCGCCCATCGACTTCGACATCGTGAATCGCAGGCCGATGGGTATGCCCATGTATCAGGCAGTCGACGCCATACTTGCGCAGAGTCTCCACCACCGCCTGCGCGTTGACGTCCATGATGTACGGCGTCGAACGATCCACCGATTCGATGTGCGCCTTACTGCCCGCACGCATTTTCGCGGCAAGCCGCAGTCGTTGCTGCAATGACAGGCGACGCAGGACCCATTGCACGAACGGATTGCGCACGATGCGGCGCAGGCGCTGATAAGCGTGGTCGTCGGTGCACAGCGTGTCTCCGTGCATCAGCAGTACGTTGCGTCCATACAGATCCACGACAGTGCCATCGTCGATGAGCTTCACGCCGGTGTCGGCCTCGAACTGCTTGCCGATGAGGAAATCGCGATTGCCATGCATGACGAAGCAGGGCACCCCTCGCTGCGTCAGTGCGCGCAACGCTTCGCGTACACGCCTCATTTCCGGATCGGGATCGTCGTCGCCGATCCAGGCCTCGAACAGGTCGCCGAGGATGTACAAGCGCTCGGCGGTGGCGGCTTCCTGCTGCAAAAATTCCAGGAACTGCGATGTGATGTCGGGCCGGGCCGCATCGAGATGCAGGTCGGAAATGAAAAGCGTCGTCACGCGCGTGGTGAACTTCAGTACTGGCGGCTGTCCGTTCCCGAGGCGTTCACTTCAATTCCTCGATCTTGAGGATGACGACCGGCTTCACCGGTACGTCGTCTTCGAACTGGCCGGCGGCGCCCGTCGCGACCGAGCCGATGGTGTCCATCACTTCCATGCCTTCCGTCACTCGACCGAAGACGGTATAGCCCCACCGGCTGGCCTGGGGATCCAGCGGCGGATTGTCGGCGAGGTTGATGTAGAACTGGGCATCCGCGCTATGCGGCTCGCCGGTCCGGGCCAGCCCGACCGTGCCGCGGCGATTGGAAAGTCCGTTGCCGGACTCGTTCGGTACTTTCGCACGCACCGGCTTTTCCACGAGTTTGGCGTCGAAGCCGCCGCCCTGCGCGACGAAGTTCGCGATGACCCGGTGGAAGATGGTGCCTTCGTAATGACCAGCGCGGACGTATTCCAGGAAATTGGCCACCGACAGCGGCGCGCGCGTGGCCTCCAGCTCGATCACGAAGCTGCCCATCGATGTCTGCACCTTCACTTTCGGCAGCGCCTGGGCGCTTGCCGGTGCGCAGAAGCCAGCAAAAGCCAGCAGCGCCACGGCCATGCAGGCGGACCTAAGCGGCGAACCCGGGGACCAGAGTGTCTGATGCAGCATAGAAACCTGTAGCGGCGAGAACAGGCCCGATCTTACCAAGGAAGCGCATGGACAGGACGCTGGCGGTGGGGGTGTATAGAATGCCGGCCTTTCGCCCCTACGGATTTGCCGCGTTCGGCCTTCGCGCCGCTCAACCCATGACTTCGCCGCCGCTCGCAACACGCTTCGCCCCGAGCCCCTCGGGACATCTTCATTTGGGCAACGCGCGCACCGCGTTGCTCAGCTACCTGGCTGCGCGTAAGACCGCCGGGCGTTTCATCCTGCGCGTCGAGGACACCGACGAAGGCCGGAGCACCGACGCATTCATGGACGCTCTGTTCGAAGATCTGCACTGGCTCGGCCTCGAATGGGACGAAGGCCCCGATGTGGGCGGTCCGCATGCACCGTACCGGCAGCAGCAGCGCAAAGAACTTTACGAGGAGTGGCTGGCCAAGCTCGATGCGGCAGGGCTGACCTATCCCTGTTTTTGCACGCCAGCCGAATTGAGTATCGGCAGGAAGCGCCAGCTCGCCGCGGGCAAGCCGCCGCGTTATCCAGGCACCTGCCGGGATCTCACTATCGAGCAACGCGCCGAGCGGGAAGCGCGCGGCCTGCCGGCAGCATTGCGATACAGGGTGCCGACGGGTGAGTTCGTGGAATTCACCGATGTCGTTCACGGCACGCAGCGTTTCGCGACCGACGACATCGGCGATTTCATCATCCGCCGCGCCGACGGCAGCACCGCTTTCTTCTTTTCCAATGCCATCGACGATGCGCTGATGGCGGTGACGCTGGTGTTGCGCGGTGACGATCATCTCACCAACACTCCCAGGCAGCTCCTGATCCTGCAGTCACTGCAATTGCCGGTGCCTCAGTACGCGCATGTCGCACTGTTGCTCGGCATGGACGGAGCGCCACTGTCGAAGCGCAACGGCTCGCTGAGCCTGAAGGACATGCGTGAGAGCGGTTACCTGCCGGGCGCGATCCGCAATCACCTGGTGCGCCTTGGGCATAGTTGTGTAACCGACGGCTGGCTCGACTCAGCGGCAATGCTCGCGGACTTCGACCTGCAGCGGCTGGGGCGAGCAGCGGCGAAGTTCGACGATGCCCAGCTGTTGCATTGGCAGAAGGAAGCGGTCGCGCATCTGAGCGCCGAAGAATTTCAACGCTGGATCGCTGCCGAGTTGCCCGCTGGTCTGGACGCCGCCGCCGTTGCCACCTTCGCTTCTGCTGTTCGCCACAACGTCGTGTTTCCTGTCGATGTGCGGCGCTGGGTCGGGGTTGTGTTCGGACGGTTAGATTCTCCTGCGCCCGAAGCCACCGCGGCTATCAAAGATGCCGGTGAAGGATTCTTTACCGCGGCGCTCGAGGTGTTCGGGCGAACCCGGGACTTCAAGCTGGCGGTCCGCGAGATCGGCCAGCAGACCTCGCGCAAGGGCCCGTCGCTTTACATGCCATTGCGCGCTGCTTTGACGGGTGAAACGCACGGCCCGGAGCTCGCTCCGCTGCTGCCGCTGATCCCGGCGGCGGAAGTGGCATCGCGGCTTTCCAATGCTCAACTCATGGCTCGTTCCTGATTCGTATGCTGCATATATTCAACACACTGACCGGCGCCCGGGAAAAATTTCGAACGCTCTCGCCGGGCGTCGTGAGCATGTATGTGTGCGGCGATACGGTCTACGACTTCTGCCACATCGGCCATGCGCGCTCGAAGGTCGCATTCGATATTGCGCGTCGCTACCTTCAATACCGCGGTTTCAAGGTCACGTTCGTCCGCAACATCACCGACATCGACGACAAGATCATCAAGCGTGCTGCCGAGAACGGCGAATCGGTGCAGTCGCTGACAGATCGTTTCACGCGCGCCATGCATGAAGACTACGCGCGTCTGAATATCCTGCCACCCGATCACGAGCCACGGGCAACAGCGCACATTCCCGGCATCATCGCGATGACGCAGACCCTGATCGACAAGGACTTCGCCTATGTCGCGACCAATGGCGACGTGCTGTATTCGGTCGCTAAATTCGCGGACTACGGCAAGCTCTCCGGCAAGCATCTCGAAGACCTGCGTGCCGGCGCTCGCGTTGCGGTCGACGAAGCGAAGCGCGATCCGGTGGATTTCGTTTTGTGGAAACGCGCGAAGCCTGGCGAACCTTCGTGGGCGTCACCCTGGGGCGAGGGCAGGCCGGGCTGGCACATCGAATGCTCGGCGATGTCCAACGACATCCTCGGCACGCGCTTCGATATTCACGGCGGTGGCGCGGACCTGATGTTCCCGCATCATGAAAACGAGATAGCGCAGTCGTGCGCCGCCAGCGGCGATCAGTTCGCGACCTTCTGGATGCATAACGGCTTCGTCAACGTCGACAACGAGAAGATGGCGAAGTCGCTCAACAACTTCTTCCGTATCCGCGATGTCCTGGACTCGGGCCATGTGCGCGACCCGGAAGTGCTGCGTTTCTTCCTGACCGCGAGCCACTACCGCGGTCCGATCAATTATTCGCAGGTGCAGATCGAACAGGCCGATGCCGCCTTGAGTCGCCTCTACAACGCCTTGCGCGATGTCGAGCCAGCCTCGGAATTCGTGCGCGGGACGGCCACGCGACAGTTCGAAGCTGCGATGGACGACGATTTCAACACGCCGGATGCGCTCGCGGCCTTGCAGGAGCTTGCCACCGAGGTCAACCGCGCGAAACATGGTGGCGATGCCGCTACCGCATCCACCCTCGCTGCCGAATTGCTGCATCTCGGCCACACCCTGGGATTCCTGCACCTGCCGCCCATGCAGTTCCTGCAGAAGTCGCTGGGGGCCTCGGGCGGTGAGCCCATTGCCGGCCAGTTGAACGAGGCGGAGATCGACGAACTGATCGCGCAGCGCCTCGCCGCGCGCAAGGCCAAGGATTTCAAGGAGGCCGACCGGGTGCGCAAAGTGTTGACCGACGCCGGCGTGATCCTGGAAGACCAGCCAGGCGGAATCACCGTGTGGCGGCGCCAATAGGGCAGGGCGAGCTGTCCCGCCGGCAGGGGTGGCGAATAATTTACGGACAATCGAGCGATGTAAATTGACGCTATGGCCACCCCTCCGTATCATTCGCCGTCCCGCGCGCGGTAGGTCATTACACAGCGGTTCCTGGTTGGCTGATCTGGCGGGGCGTAGCGCAGTCTGGTAGCGCATCTGCTTTGGGAGCAGAGGGTCGGGGGTTCGAATCCCTCCGCCCCGACCACTTCAACCGACATGCGGACGATTCATGCGCCCGTAGCTCAGCTGGATAGAGCACCGGCCTTCTAAGCCGGGGGTCGCAGGTTCGAGCCCTGCCGGGCGCGCCATCGGCGACACGGTCAGGTTCGAATGACACGGTGCCGACGCCGTGCCGATTTGCAACGATGGTGGACGTAGCTCAGCTGGTAGAGCCCCGGATTGTGATTCCGGCCGTCGTGGGTTCGAGTCCCATCGTCCACCCCATACCCTCCCGTTACTTCTTCGCGCCGATCCCGATGCTCGGGTCCTCGCTACATTCATGAGCCGTCCGCTGCTTGAATCGCCTCAAGCCCAGACGATGAATAACTGCCGGTTCATGCTCGTCGAGTCGCTCGACTAGCCCGGATCGTATACAACGTTTCGCTGCGAACGATCGCGAATCTCTCCCTGTTGCAAAAGCAACAGCGCCCGCTACAGTGGCCGCGTGCAGTCTTGCTTGCACCTGTCGACCGGAGTCGTGGGCTGGGTATCGAGGGAGCTTCGAGATGAAGATTCGAGCGGTGGTCAAAGGCGCATTGACGTTCATTCCCGGTGCACATCGGATCTTGCCAAAGACCATCGCCAGCTCCAATCCGCCGCCGGCGTATTTCTACGGGGTCTGGCTCAAGCATCTCACTCTATTGCATTCGCAACGGGTGCTCGGCTCGCCGCAGAAAGTGGCGGAGCTCGGGCCCGGCGACAGCCTGGGGCTAGGCATTGCCGCGTTGTTATCCGGAGTGGATTGCTACTACGGGCTCGACATCGTCGCGCATACCAAGCCCGAACATAATCTCGATGTGCTGGAGCAGTTGCTCGAAATGTTTCGCACGCGCGCGCCGCGTCCGTCGAAAGGGTGGCCGGAATTCGATCACCTGCTGGACGACCGGTTATTCCCGAGCCACATTCTTACCGACCAGCTCCTCGAAAAATCTCTCGCGCCGGAACGCGTCGCGCACATCCGTGCTGCGCTGCTGTCACCCACCGGGCGTTCCGGCCCGATCACCATCGCATACAGAGTGCCCTGGAACAGCGGCGACGTCATCGAACGAAACTCCATCGACCTGATCATTTCCCAAGCGGTGCTGGAGCATGTCACGGACATTCCCGCGACGTACTCCGCCCTGTATGAGTGGCTGAAACCCGGCAGCGTCATGAGTCACCAGATCGATTTCCGGTCGCACGACATGACCACCAAGTGGAACGGCCACAGGGCCATCTCCGAGCCGATGTGGAAGATCATGACCGGCAACCGCCCGTACCTGATCAATCGCGAACCCTGGTCCGCGCACAAGCGCGAAATCCTGGATCACGGCTTCGAGCTGGTCAGCGACCTGCACCTGTATCGCAACGACGGCATCTCGCGATCCAAGCTGACCAAACGCTGGCGGGATGTGACGGACGAAGACCTCACCTGCGCGGAGACGGTTGTGCTGGCGAGAAAGCCTGCATCCGCGGCTTCCGCCCAACTCGCGGAGGCTTGAGCGGTCGCGGCTGTACCCACGCGGCACGGCCGCTGACCTTGCGGTTTAAGCGCCGGATACTCCCCGTCGCCTTGTCTGGTTGAGGGCGAGAAGCACCGATGGTGTCGCTCTCCCACCAACCACCAGGAGTTTTTCACATGCTCAGTCTTCACACCAACGCTGCGTCGCTGTCGTCCCAGAACGCCGTCGGCAACACCCAGAAAGCTTTGACCACATCGCTGACCCGCCTCGGCACCGGTTATCGCGTCAACTCCGCCATGGACGACGCTGCCGGTCTGCAGATCTCCGTGCGTCTGAATGCACAGACTCGCGGCATGGCCGTGGCGCAGAAGAACACTCAGAACGGCATCTCGATGATGCAGACGGCCGAAGGCGCGTTCACCGAACTCACCAACGTGCTGCTGCGAATGAAGGACCTGTCGACGGAGGCGTTCAACGCTTCCACGACAGCCGACGACAAGACGGCGCTGCAGGCGGAGTTCGATGCCCTGGGACTGGAACTCAGCAACATCGTGCGCTCGACATCGTTCGGCGGACAGCGCCTGTTCAGTAACGGCACCACGACCGACGGTTCGAACGGCCTGCTCTCCGCCTCGATCTCGTTTCAGATCGGCGCCAGCGCTGAAGAGACCATGACGGTAGACACGGCGACGAATCTCACTGCGCTGGCAACTGCAGTCAACAACGTGAGTTCGAACTACGCGACAGCGGGCACCGGCACGGAACTGACCGCCGGCACGAACGCCATCATCACGACGATCAACACTGCTCTGACCAGCGTCGGCACCGTGCGTGCCCAGTTGGGTGCGGCTTCCAATCGCCTCGAGCACGTCTACAACAACCTTGGCAACATGATCACGAACACGACCGCCTCGCGCGGCCGCATCCTGGACGTGGACTACGCTGCCGAAACGTCGAACTCGACTTCGCAGCAGTTGCTGATGCAGGCCGGCACCTCGGCGCTCAAGCAGAGCAGCAGCCTGTCGCAGCTGGTGATCTCGCTGATGCAGTAACCGACACCGAAGACGCCTGCAGCGGCGTCTGTCGATGTGCCACAGAGCCAACCGTCGCGGCGGTTGGCTTTTTTGTTTTCGCTCCCAGCGAGAAAACTTCGATCCGTCGGATCCGACTGGAGCGTGACGTCACGGAAATGTCATGCGGCTTAAGCCTCGTTACCTGGATGTCGCTTTGTCCGATTGAGGGCGAGAAACACTGCTGGTGTCGCTCTCCCACCAACCACCAGGAGTTTTTCACATGCTCAGTCTTCACACCAACGCCGCGTCGCTGTCGTCCCAGAACGCCGTCGGCAACACTCAGAAAGCTTTGACCACATCGCTGACCCGCCTCGGCACCGGTTATCGCGTCAACTCCGCCATGGACGACGCTGCCGGTCTGCAGATCTCCGTGCGTCTGAATGCACAGACTCGCGGTATGGCCGTGGCGCAGAAGAACACTCAGAACGGCATCTCGATGATGCAGACGGCCGAAGGCGCGTTCACCGAACTCACCAACGTGCTGCTGCGAATGAAGGACCTGTCGACCGAGGCGTTCACTGCCTCCACGACCACCGACGACAAGACTGCGCTGCAGGCGGAGTTCGATGCCCTGGGCCTGGAACTCAGCAACATCGTGCGCTCGACATCGTTCGGCGGACAGCGCCTGTTCAGCGACGGGACCACGACCGACGGTTCGAACGGCCTGCTCTCGGCCGCCATTTCCTTCCAGATCGGCGCCAGCGCCGAGGAAACGATGTCGGTCGATACGGCAACGAACCTGACGGCGCTCGGCACTGCCGTTGCCGCGGTGAGCACGAACTACGCGGGCTTCGCTACACCGGCTGCCGGCACGGAATTGAGTGCGGCGACGAATGCCATCATCACGACCATCAACACTGCTCTGACCAGCGTTGGCACCGTGCGCGCACAGCTGGGTGCTTCTTCCAATCGTCTCGAGCACGTCTACAACAACCTTGGCAACATGATCACGAACACGACCGCATCGCGCGGCCGCATCCTGGACGTGGACTACGCTGCCGAAACGTCGAACTCGACTTCGCAGCAGTTGCTGATGCAGGCAGGCACCTCGGCGCTCAAGCAGAGCAGCAGCCTGTCGCAGCTCGTGATCTCGCTGATGCAGTAACCTCGCCAGCGCAATTGCCTGCACTGGCGACTTGCGAGGCGATCCCAGGAGCCGGCCAGCGACGGCCGGCTCTTTCACCAGCGGGGATCGAGTGACAATGAAACTGGACCGGATCTCCGCCACGCCTGCGCCGCGTTCAGTCCTGTCGCGCGCCGACCAGTCCTTGCCCGCACCGGGTCAGTCGGTGCTGCTCACCTACAAATCCGCCGAGGGCGGCGACCTGCTCGCCACGCTGGCGAACGGCATGGCATTACGATTGTCGGGCCCCGCGCTGTGGCGCGGCGACCTCCAGCCCGGTGACATCCTGCGTGCGAAAGTGCTCGGCACTGACGGTGGATTGCAACTCGAACTGGAAGACACGCTTTTCAACGGCGCTGCAGAGCGTGCGGCAGCGAGCGATTCCGATGTCGCCACCATGACCCGCCACACCGCCATGCGAATGGATCAAGCGGTACTGCGACAGATGGCGTGGCAGATCCCCAGCGCCGCGGCGTTGGCGTTGTCATGGCAGGCACTGGCTTTGCAGCGTTGGACCGGACGCCTGACCGATCGCGAGGCAATCACGCAGGGCACATCGGCGAAAGCCACCAACATGCTGGGTCCGGCGCCATTTCGCGAGCCAGCGTCAAGCTGGTTGCCGCCGGGACTCAATCACTGGCTGTTTCCCGTGTATGCCTGGGGCGGCGTGCAGATGCTGCTGGGACGGGGCGCAAGCGACGATGCGAAAGCGTCTGGACAGCGGCGCAGGAATCTCGTTCTACGACTCGAACTCGCGCCGGTCGCGTTGGGTCGCGTGGTCTTGCAAGTGCAATGGAACGAGGGCGGCATCCAGTTGGAAATCGTGGTCGAGCATGCCGACGCAGCGATTGCCGCGCGCGATGCCTTGCCGGGGATCGCGACTGCGCTGAGTCTCGCTGGATTGCGTCTTACGGCATTCCGTCTCACCCAGGGAACGGCAGCGATCTCGGGCATTCGTGACACCAGGCCCGAGTCGAGATCCCAACCCGCGGCACCGCCGTCGCTGCTGGCTCTGTTTCGTGCGTTGGCGGAAACAGCCGTGGTGTTGCTGCAGGCCGAACCCGACTTGTCCGCGTCGGAGCCGCTATCAGCCGAGTGATCCGATGATGCTGACTTCGCGCTGTTCGGGAATCTCGTTGTACGACAGCACGGCGAGCCCGGGAGCGAACAGCCGTGCGTAACGCGACAGCAGCGGCCTGATCTGCGGCATGACGAGCAGCAGCGGCGTCGCTCCCTGCTGCTTCATCTGTTCACGCGCCACCGGCATGTTCATCTGCAATTGCGACAGCAGGTTGGGATCGACGGGGTAATTATCCAGCGCCACCTTGCCGGCCTGGCCCGCGCGATTGAGCGAACCCAGCAGCATGTTCTCCAACTCGCCGCTGAGATTGAATGCCTTCATGTCCGTGGCCTGTCCGAGCAGCGACGCCACGATCTGCCGCTTGAGCGCGCAACGCACTTCCGCGGCGAGCAGGATGGGATCTTTCGTGGTCTCCGAACTCTCCAGCAGCGTGGTCGCGATGGGCACGATGTCCTTCAACGACACGTTCTCGGTGAGCAGCAGGCGAAACACCTTGAGAATCTGACTGTGGGTGAGCGCTTTCTCAAGCGCCGCGGCGAGTTTCGGCGACAGGACCGCCAGCCGCTCGATCAGCGCCGGCACATCTTCATGGCGCATGATTTCAGGCAAATGATCGCGCACCAGCTTCGAGACGTGCGTAGCGATGACGCTGGCCGTGTCGACGACTTGGTAACCCATGCCGAGTGCATTCGCGCGATCTTCCGGAGCGATCCAATAGACCGGCATTCCGTACGCAGGCTCGATTCCAGGAATGCCATCGAGTTCACCGTAAACCTGCGCCGACGCGATGGCCATCATGCGGTCCGAGAAGACCTCCGCCTGTGCGATAGCGGTCCCACGCAACAGCACCGCGTAGTGCGATGGCTTGAGCGCCAGATCGTCGCGTAGCGAGATGGGCGGCAACAGCAGGCCCATCGATTCGCTGATGGTCTGGCGGATGCCTTTCAAACGCTTGTCGAGCGGTGCGCCCTGTGCGGGATCGAGCAGCGATGCAAGCTTGTAGCCCACCGAGACCGAGAGCGGCTCTATGAACGGCAAGCTGCGCCAATCCAGTTCCGGCGCGGGTTGCGTAGCGAGCGCTGCTTCGACTGCACTGTTGGCGGCCGCGGGATCGGCGGCCTTGCCGTCCATTCGCCACGCGGCGAATGTGAGGACAGCAGCGAATGCAAGGAACGGCAACCAAGGCATGCCCGGAATGAGTCCGAGCACCAGCATCATGCCGGCGGCGCCATACAGCACGCCGGGCGACGCGAGCATCTGTTGGCCGACCTGTTGTTCGAAGTCGCCGGAATCGCTGACGCGCGTAACGATGATCGCAGCGGCAGCTGACAACAGCAGGGCAGGGATCTGCGCCACCAGTCCGTCGCCGATCGTCAGCAGAGCGTACAGCCGGAACGCGTCGCCGAACGACAGGTCGTGCATCAGCGCGCCGATGGCGATGCCGCCGATCATGTTGATGATGAGCACCATGATGCCGGCGATAGCGTCGCCGCGCACGAACTTGGAAGCGCCATCCATGGCGCCGTAGAAGTCCGCTTCCGATGCGACCTCGCGCCGTCGCAGCTGCGCTTTTTCCTGGTTGATCAGGCCGGCATTGAGGTCGGCGTCGATGGCCATCTGCTTGCCGGGCAGGGCATCGAGAGTGAAACGCGCCGCCACTTCGGAGACGCGTTCGGCGCCCTTGGTCACCACCACGAAGTTGATGATCATCAGGATGACGAACACCACCAGGCCGACGACGATGTTGCCACCTATCACCACGTTGCCGAACGCTTCGATGACTTCGCCAGCCGCATGCGTGCCTTCGTGTCCATGCAATAGCACCACCCGGGTGGAGGCCACGTTGAGCGCGAGACGCATCAACGTGG
>JBEVKB010000085.1:0-21442 GCA_040509875.1 Steroidobacteraceae bacterium
GGGCGCGACTGTCTATCTGAAAGTAGACAATGTGCTCAACGAGGAGCCGGCGCCTTCGACCAACTTCGTCAACCCGGCGCTCTACGATATCCTGGTCGTGTGTATCGACTCGGATTGCGCTTCGATCTTTGAGGCAACGGAGAAGGCGACCCGATTCGTCGGGTCGCCTTCTCGTGGCCAGCAATCATGAAAGGCTCGCTACGTTACCTGCTGCTGCCTGTTGCGGATCTCAAAAAACACCATGGGAATTCACCGTCAGGACTTCAGCGAAAGTAGTCGGCGAATTCGCTGGGCATCGAGGCGATCGGTCGGATCTCGACGTCCTTGTAGAACACTTCTGCCGCTTCGCTCTGGATCTGCAATTTGCCTTTGGTGAGCGGGACGACTTTGCCATCCGCGACGTGGCGCGAGTTCTTCACCGCCAGAACGACTTTGCCATTTGCGATGTGCACGCAGCGATCCGCGTAGCACACCAGCTCGATCTGATTCCAATCGCCCTTGATCTCGGTGCTCTCACCGATCTGGCAGTAGTTGTCGGCAGCGCCGTATTTTTGCTTGTCCGCGGCAAACGCGAGCCATGGCGAGCCCTTCCGATATTTGTAGAACTTGGCGCCCTGCGGCTTTGCCGCCGGAATATCCACCTGAGCTTTTGCAATCGTCCAGTACTCACCGACACCGTCTTCGATGATCTGGTATTCCTGGGCTTGCATCCACGAATGCCAGTAATCGACACCCCACGGTCCAGTGCTGTGATACAGGACGCCTGAGTCTTTCAATTCGTTCAGGCGCGGCTCCCATTTGCGCTCGCCCCATTTGAACTTCGCGCGGAAGTGGTAATTGGAGAATTCGTGCTTGGTGGCGGCGCTGCCGTAGATCTCCCCAGAAATCCGGAGCACCGGGGTTCCGTGCTCCTCCATCATCGAGAACACGTGCTTGCTGTCCTTGTTGAGGCCCACCGGCTTCAACGAAGCGGGCGCCGTACCTGCGACCACTGAAGCGATGACATCGCCCGGATAGCTCAGATAGACATCCCATTGACTGAGATCCTTGTCGAGCAGCTTCTGCCAAGGCTGTTCCGCAGCCTGCGCGGTGTTCAACGCTGCGAATGCGCAAAGGGCGAGGATCGATTTATGCATTGTCGGTAACTCAATCTGAGCAGCGGCGCGAAGCTGAAGAGCGATGCTGCATGCGCCCTCCGCGAAGGCCCGCGATTATAGGGGAGTCCGGGGGACTCCAGTGGATCGCGGAATGTAGCGTCGTCGGATCGCAATAGCTTTAGCTGTGGTGAGTATCCAGCGGAAAGCCGGCGAAACTCTGTCGTTCGCCATGAGTATTCCCAGAGGCAACGACGCTCTTGCCAAGGAGTTCGACCAGCCGTGTCTCGCATTCGGAAAACGAGTGCCCGCGCCGCTGCGAGATCATGAATGTGAGGGGGCGCATGTGCCATGCGCGCCGTTGGAGTTCGATGAGAGCTCCATTCGCGAGGTCTTCCGCAACCATATGACGGGGCATATGCCCCCAGCACAAGCTTCCCTTGAGCAGATCGTGCTTCGCGCCGAGCTCATTCACCCACCACTGGCGTTCGCCGGCGACCCCCTGTTGTGTCCTTTGCGCATCGGGCTGATTGTCGGTTACCACGAGCTGGATGTGCCGGCCAAATTCCTCCCGCGGGATCGGCCCCGCGATGGCGGCCAGCGGATGCGATGGCCCACAGACGGTCACCATTTGCGTGTCACATAGATGCTGCCTTTCAATAGTGCCGGGGCTCAGCTCCGGCACGTCCATAATCGTCACCGCCAATGCGCACGTGCCTTCGAGAACCAAGCGTTCGCCGCCCTGCATGGTCGTCATGCGCAGATTGATTGCGACCGTCGCAGAGTCCGCCTGCAGGGTGTGCAGGCATTCAATCAGGTGTGCGCGCGGAAAATAGGTATCCACGGCAATCGAGACTTGTGGAACCCCGGCTTCAGCAATGGAAACCGCGCGCGTCTTCATTTCCTCGGTGCGTGAAATCACCGCACGAGCATCGGGGAGGAGGCTGCGACCCGCGGCCGTAAGCGTCGCCTTGCGAGTGCTGGGCTCGAACAGCTCGACGTCAAAAGCACTCTCGAGTGCATTGATCGCATGACTGATCGCCGACTGTGCACGTCTCAGCTCCCGCGCAGCCCCGGTAAAGCTTCCCTGGTCACACACGGCAACGAAGGCTCGAAGTTGATTGATGGTGACGTTATCGAGCATAAGCATCTAAAGAGTAGATGGTAAATATAGATATTTAGTCAGTTGTCCTCATGAGTCAAGCCTCCACAATGACAGCTGCTGCTACTCAATCCGTTGGCTTACTCGATCCCGGTACTGAACAGGCGGATTGTCTTCAGGTAAGCAGTCCCTGCTTCCTTACAACTTAAAGGAAAAATGCACGTGATGACCCGACTGAATGGAAAGACCGCCGTGATCACCGGTGGCGCTACCGGCATCGGCCGCGCGGCGGCAAAGCGTTTCATCGAGGAGGGCGCCTTCGTCTTCATCTTCGGCCGCCGACAGGAAGCACTCGACGCCGCAGTGGCCGACCTCGGGCCCAATGCGCGCGCGGTGAAGGGCTCGGTCTCCGATCTGGCCGACCTCGATCGACTCTACGCGGCGGTGAAGGCCGAGCGCGGAACCCTCGATATCGTCTTCGCCAATGCCGGAGCGGGAAGTCAGCTTGCGCTCGGCAAGATCACCGCCGAGCACATTGACGAAATCTTCGACACAAACGTGAAAGGCGCGATCTTCACGGTCCAGAAGGCGCTGCCGTTGATGGGTAAGGGCGGTTCAATCATCCTGACCGGCTCGAGCGCCGGCACCACGGGCGCCCCGGCATTCAGCGCCTACAGTGCAAGCAAGGCGGCAGTGCGTAACCTCGCGCGGACCTGGGCGGAGGACTTGAAGGGCACCGGCATCCGGGTCAACGTACTGTCTCCCGGGCCGACGGCAACCGAACTCGCTAAGGAAGCGCTAGGCGAGGAAGGCATGAAGGCCTTCGCTTCAATGAATCCACTCCAGCGCATGGCCGATCCGGCGGAGATCGGTGCGGTGGCAGCCTTTCTCGCGTCGCAGGACAGCAGCTTCATGACCGCCAGCGAGGTCGCTGTCGACGGTGGCCTTGCGCAAATCTGAGGCCACGCACGCCCCGCCGGTGACTTCATTCGATTTGTCGGCTTCGCCACGGGCGAACGGTGTATAAACCGTAGCTCTGCCTCGCACGCCGCATTTGTTGAATAATCAACCGAAACGGAGATTCCCATGTACGATCAAGCCAAGCTATCCGAGTTGATCCGATTCGCACGAGTCGACGCGGGCTCCATCGTCATCGACATTTACCCAGGCGACGGCGACTGGACCCGCCTCTTTTCCGGCATCGTGGGATCCGAAGGACGGATCTACAGCTTCGTGCCGGCCGAGGTCGCCCACTTCAAGAACGATCCGGTCGGCCGGGTGCGGACGCTTGCGAAGGAGCCGGGCCGAGAGAACGTCGAAGTCGTCTCGGCGGACCTCGTGGCGATGCCGGGGGCTACGCAGCGAGCGGATGTCATATGGCTGCACCTGTTCTACCACGATCTCCACACCACGCTGATCCAGGCTAGGGGTGCGACGGCGGCCACCTTCAATCGAGCTGTCTACGAGAGGCTACGGCCCGGCGGGTACTACGTCATCGTAGATCACGCCGCAGCCGTCGGGGCGGGCACGAGCAGCGCCCAATCGCTGCATCGGATTGAGCCTGCATCCGTTCGCGAGGAGGTGGAGGCGGCCGGCTTTGTACTGGACGCCGAAAGCACCGTGCTCGCGAACAAGGACGATAGCCACTCGATCAAGGTGTTCGATCCCTCGATCAAGGGCGAGACCGATCGCTTCGCCTATCGGTTCGTGAAACCCTGACGAGCCTTGGAGATCCCTTCGAGACTTCAGCGATGTCGGTCAGATGGCCGTGCTGAACGCCATCCGCCGAACGGCGCAAGGCGTGGCGCCTGCGGCTGGCGTGCCACACTAGCGCTCTCCGATAGTCACGACGATAGAAAGCGAATCAACGCCCGTTCTGTAACGATCCGGACCTCGTAGCGAACGTTAGAAGAATTCTTGTCGATGCAAGCAATCTGCATCTGCTCCGCCGGTTGCGCTTGAAGTGCGAGTACTGCGGTCTGAGATTCTGTCTAGCCTGCGGATCCTACCGCCACTGACCGATGAACTGCGCTCAACGAATCATCCGCCCGTCGTGGGCTAAACAATAATCGAACGGCATCAGTTCACGCCGCTTGCCACCTGTGCGGCGGTCATTCCATGTTCACGCCCGAATTGCTGTAGCGTTGGCGCGCGCAGCAACCGGCCTTCATCGAAGGGCGAATACGCCATGAGCGGCATCTGGCGCGCTCGCAGCCAGGGATGCAGGTTCCATTCAATGCCGCGCTCGGCGAGATGGTACAGCACTTGGTTGGTCTGGCAGGCTTGCCCACCGGGAGTGCGCCAAAGCTGCTCCATGGCTTCGACATCGAAATTGCTCACGCCCCAATGTCGGATGATCAACGAAGGCCATATCGGCATGGCGGCGGCTAGAGACGGCGCAGGTCTGTAGGGCTCGGAGACTCTGCACGTCGCTTGCAAGCGCCATGCGGGAACGGGACGAATCAGGTGAGGGCTCGAGGATGCGGACTTGGAACGTCATCCTCGCCTTGAGCGCGAATCGGCGGTCGTATGTGAAACGGGACTCTTATTGTCCCGTTCCCGCATTCCAGGATCGAGTCGGGCAATGTAGGCGGCGAGCCGCTGGACTGCGGCAGGACGTTGCTTGACGTCGAGCTTTACGAAGATGGAATGCAGCTGATTGCGAATAGTCGCTTCGCTCTTGCGCAGGACTTTGGCAATTTCCTTGTTGGCGAGCCCGCGGACCAGCCAGTAAGCGATCGTTCTCTCGGAGTTGGTCAGTTGCGAGAAAAGTGTATCCTTGCCTGCCACGCGCATGAGCGCCGCATGCAAGTGAGGAGACATCAGTCGCACCAGGCGACTCAATTCAGCCTGCGGATACTCGTCGCGTCGCACGGCGAACAACAGGCGGCTCTGCATCCAGCATGCGCCGTGAGTTTGCCAGCATCCAACGAGCCAGTCGTCAGCGCCAACCGCTGCCTGCTGTTCCGACTGCAGAATTGATCGATCGCATATAAATGCGTGCGCGAACACGGCCACTCCAGCCGAAGTCGATCGTGCGAAAATTACGTTTGTCACCGGTGAATCGTCGCGGATATTCGCAAATTGCGACGCCTGGTCCAGCAGCTTGCAAGTGATGACTGTCTTGCTCGACGTGAGGCTGAATATCGAGGCGTGAATGCAATGTAGAGGGATGACCGCGGGGAAACAGCGTTGCAGCAGTCGGCCATAAGAAGATTCGTCGCCATCGAATGAGTCGCACTGATCCGCAACGTAAATGCAATCTTCCAATGTTGATGACCACATTCCCTGTCGTCTCTCATGCAATTTACCACGGCAGTTCCTTTGCCATAGATGCCAGCAGTCGCTCCGCTGGCTGTAGCAGCGGCGCCGGTTCGACTTGACTGCACGAAGATTGTATCTGAATTATTCGCGCCTCACGTCAACTTGGACACCACGGCGGGCTCTGAGAAAGTGCCTTCGCTGCATGAGCCGTCTAACGTGAACCGCTGGCGATCATTCAACGATACGCACGGGGCGCTGCTATTTGCCGCGCACGCTCGTCTCGAACCTGATTCACCGGCGTCGACCATCATCCAAGTCAGCTTGCGTCACCGATCTTCGGAAACTCCAGCACAAACTCGCAGTTCGCCGCTCGCTCCTCGGCAGGATCTCGTGCACTCGTCTCGGCTCCATCCGTGAATCTTTTTTTCCGCGAGAGATTCTCCGCTACGCGTGTCCTCGGAAGATGGAACATCTGTTCTATTCATGCGATGCGCGACGCAAGTCTAGACTCGATTCGCGAACGACATACCGACTCGATGCGGAGTGTATGGAGCGCACAGAGCCAAGGAGCGACGAGCTTCATCGACAACTAGCCAACCGCGAGAGGTAAGCAATCATGAAACTGGCACTTCATAAGGGAACGTTGAAGGTGCTCAAGCGTCCGGTGCAGCACATGTGGGGCGAGGTCATACCGGCAGACGTGATCTATAGAATGGCGACCGAGACCGAATCGACCTGCCAGGGAATCACTGGCTGTACGGGCGGGGAATGCGGTCCGACCTATATGGTCGAATGCGGCATGACGCTGTTTCCAGGTGGAACGTGCGTCGGTCCGCCGACTACCTCGGGCTATACCGGTCCGGACACCGATCCCTGTTAGCCGGAGCGCGCGATAGTGTCGCTGCCGACTCGGCAGCGCGTAGCTGCTGTCGATAGCAACCTTGTGAATTTCGTCAGCGACATCGCTGACGAAATGCTCGTCGCCTGTCCGCCGTTGATGAATCCACGGCTGGGTTTTGCCGGCGGCACGGCGGGTCAGGCGATCTTCCTGGCCGAGCTTGCTCAGGTCGTTGGTGGCGATAACGTGTATGGGCGCATGGCGGAGCGTTGTCTGGACAGGCTCGTCGGCGATCTTCCGCATGAAATCATGGCTCCGGGATTCTACGAGGGGCTGGCGGGCATCGCTTGGGCGATGCGTTCCGTAGCCGTGTCGAGAGGGCGCATCGAATTGCTCGGCGATGAATGCTTTAGCGAAATTTACGAGTACTACGGTGCATTCCTCGACCAGCACGACCGCGAATACGAGTTCGACCTGGTATCAGGGCTGGCCGGAATCGGGCTGTGGACAGTGACGATCGATAATCGGGATGAACGCGAGCGCCTGACGGCGTTGACATTGAATCGTCTGCAGGACGCTTCGGAAAGCGATGCGGCGGGAGTCAGGTGGGGCACTCCTCGCACTCGGCCGCGGCGCTATCCGACGCCGGCGCCGCTCCAGGTATCTGAGTACAACTTGGGTCTGGCGCACGGCATCGCCGGCGTAATTGGATTCCTGGCCGAATGCTTGAACTCCGATGCCTGCGCGAGCCAGGCGGAGACCTGCCGGGGAATGTTGTCGAGCGGCGTCGCCTGGCTGTTGCGGCAGCAACTGGAGGAAGGCGCGGAGTCGAGCTTTCCGGACATCGCCGGGTCGACTCAGTCCTCTCGGATGGCATGGTGCTACGGCGACCCGGGAATCGCTGCGGTATTGATCAAGGCCGCGGATGCCTTGCAGTCGCCGTCGATTCTCGACAGTGCACTTCGCGTCGTCGAGAAGACAGCGTCCCGACAGTTGAGGGATTCTCATGTGCGTGACACGGGCGTGTGCCATGGAGCCGCCGGTCTCGCCCTGATTTACTCCGAGCTGTACAGAAGACTGCCCGGCTGTCATTCGTTGATAGGCCAGGCGCGCTATTGGAGGGCGGCGCTGCTCGAGATGCTGAAGGCGGGCACAGGTATCAAAGGCTGTTATTCATGGAAGGCCGAGGGCAATCGGAACGTCCCGGATGGTGGACTACTCGGCGGCGCGGCCGGGGTGGGACTGAGCTTGCTCGATGTCGATTCAGATGTAACGCAATGGCGTTACCCGCTGTTGATCCGTATGCGTTAGACGCCAGTTTCCGGGAGCCTCGCCACCATGAACAGGCCTTTTGAATTCGCCGGTTTCTTTCTCGTCCGGACCCCGCTACTCGCATTCGGAGAATTTCGGAGACTGGCGCCGCACAGCGCCACCCTCGACGCTATGGATTCCACAGATGCTTATCGCGCGGCCGCGGGTCAATTGGAAGAGTTCTACCGAAAGCCTGCGGTGCGCGAAGCGTTGTACATCGCGTCGCCCTCGATCTTCGAGCGTGCGATGGCCTGGGATCCGTCAAAGGGTGACTCGAAGTCTCGCAAGATCGGCTACACCTTGTACAAGTACGCCGCGAGGATGACGCACCGTTGCACTCCGTTCGGTGCGTTTGCCGGAGTCTCGGTTGGCACTGCCGTGGCAAGTGGCGATACAGATCGAGAGGAAGTGCAATTCCTGGGAATCGAAAGCTATCGGCGCCGTTGCAGAATCGATATGGGGGCCATAGGGCTGCTGGTCCGTCACTGGATGTCCAATGCCTCGGTGCGGCAAGCACTATCTTACCGGTTGAATCCCACGTTGCGTCGTTTCGGCGATCGGATGCACTACCTGGAGCCGGCGGATATCGAATTGTCCCCTGGGCGATTCCAGTTCAGTTTCGCGCTGGTATCTACCGCACTCGATGCCGTTACGGGAGCATACGAGACGACTGGCGACCTGCTCTCCTTCACGCAATTGGGTAAGGCGCTCGCTCCGATTGCAGAGGATGCCAGCGAGGAGGAGAGGAACGGCTTCATCGACGAACTCATCGAGAGCCGCCTGCTCCTGCCTGCATTGGAGCCGGCGCCGACCGGCGGAGACCCGCTACGACAACTCATCGCCGCTCTCGATCGCAAAGCGATCCCGGACGCGGATGAACTCTTCCGTCTCATCGACGCATTCGCCGTCCTGGATGCGAGGCCGATCGGAGCTGGAAGACAGACGTTGATCGCAGTGGAGAGCGCGGTCCGGCGCATTCTGAACCGTCCGCAGGCGAGAAATGTAGTACAGACCGATCTCTTCAAGCCGGTCGCCGCCGCTACTGTCTCCGCCAGGACCATCGAGCGCGTGTCCGAGATAGCCGAACTATGCATCGCGTTGGGAAGGCCTCCGTCGGACAAGCTTAGGAAATTCAAAGAAGCTTTTCGGGAGCGCTATGGGGAGCGGCAGGTACCGTTGCTCGAAGCGCTGGATGCAGAACACGGCGTGCCGTTCGGAGCTACGACCAGTGACGATCTGCCCCTGCTGGCCGATCTGCCGCTGCCGGCGCGCGGCGCCGTCGACAGATCGATGGAATCGACGGCGAACGGACTCGATGGATATCTGCTGGCGCTGTTCGAACGTGCCTGCCGTGAAGACCTTCAACAGGTCGAACTCGACGACCAGGTGGTCGCGATTCTGCTGGAGAAATTCGATCGCCTGCGGACACCGAGTTCGTTCTACTTGCTGACGAAGATCCTGACAGGTGCGGCAGCGGGTATCGATCGCGAGCCGACGCTCGTCATCAAGGCTGCCGGTGGGCCTTCCGCCGCAAATCTCATTGCCAGATTCTGCAGTGGAGACGCCAGGATCGAGGCGCTGACCAAGGAGATGCTGCTGCGGGAAGAGCAGCGGGTCGATGAGGACGTCATCGTCGTCGAGATCGTTCACAGCCCGAGCGGACGAGTAGGGAACGTGCTCTCGCGCCCCGGTCTACGTCGTCACGAGATGCCGCTTTACGGCCGAGCGCAGGCTTCCATGGAGCGACGATGCGAGCTCGCGGATATCTACGTCAGCATCGAGTCAGGAGCGATCAGATTGAGATCGAAGCGCCTCGGCAAGAGGATCGTGCCGAGACTGACGTCGGCTCACAATTATAGTAACGAGAGCATTCCTCTATACGAGTTCCTGGGTACGTTGCAACACGAGGATGGCTCGATCGGCGCACTCTTCTGGCCATCGACATTCCATGGCGTGGCTCGTCTGCCCCGCATCACATACAAAGGCTGCATTCTGTCGCCGCAGCACTGGAATCTGTCCGCACCGGGGCTGCAGGAACTGCAGCGGTGTTCGCTCGATGGAGCAGTCGCGTTAATCGGCCGGTGGCGCATCAGTGGCTGTTGGCCGCGATTCATGGAACTCGTCGATAGCGACGCGTTTCTGGTCATCGATATGGACAATCCGGTGGCTGTCGAATGCTTGGCGCAAGAGCTGAAAGGGCGGCGTCGCGCGACTTTGATCGAAGCGTTCGTACCCGACGGCGACACGAGTTTCGCCCATGGACCGGAGGGATCGTTCTGCAGTGAAGTCGTGTTGCCGTTCCTTCGCTCGCCCCGAGAACGCAACGACCGCGACGCTGGCGATTTACGGCAACTGCGGCGACGCATCGATGGTGGCGCGGCTTCTGCGCCTGCTTGCGGAGGTGGAGTCGGATCGCACTGGCTGTTCGTAAAGATCTATTGCGGCACCGAGGTGCTCGACAGGATCCTCACCGACCACCTGCATTCTGTGATCGAGGCGTCGCTCGCCAATGGGTGTGTCGACCGGTGGTTCTTCCTGCGGTATGCGGATCCTCATCACCATCTGAGGCTGCGGCTGCACGGGGAACCGTCCGTGCTGTGGGGGCCGGTGTTGGCAGCGTTGCGGTCGAGCCTCGACTCGATATCCGCCGATGGCTACGTCTGGAAGGTCGATGCCGGTCATTACGAGCCGGAAATCGAGCGCTATGGCGGGCCGGACGCGATCGAAATTGCCGAGGGAATGTTCCATGCAGACAGCGAGTGCGCGCTACAGCTGCTGCAGCAGGAGCAGTTTCGCGATCCGCAGGAGAGGTGGCTGTACATCGCCTTGAATGTCGACCTGCTATGGGAATCTTTCGGCTACGACGAGAGCAGCAGGGCGGACGTCTACGAGCGAAATGCGCTGAATATGCGCAGGGGACTCGGGGACGCTGCGGACATCGTGAGACGCGTCAAGTTCGCACTGGACAAGAAATTCCGCGTCGTTCGCGGACGGCTGGAATCGCTGGTCTGGCGACGGCAGATTCAAAAGACGGACCCGATCTGGGAGCCATTCGCCCGCAGGTCAGCCAGATTGGCGCCGCTCGTGACGAAACTACGTGGCCTCGATGCGCGTGATACCCGATTGAGCCGCGCATTCGAAGACATCGTGGCCAGCCATGTTCACATGTCGATAGACAGATTGTGCACTTCATCGAACGCCCAGCAGGAGCATGCGATCTACGAACTGCTGACGCGTATGTATCGAAGCGCGTCGGCGCGATCCGCAGCGCCAATGACAGGACGTCCAGTCCATGAGCCTGCGCAACTCGTTGCGGAAGATCGTTGAGAGCCCGCGATGGAACTGCGAGAGAGTACCTGTTCCATCGAGTCTGGACATGATCGACATACGCAAGCGCACTTGCAGCGGCTGGCCGGAGAGGTCTTCATCCCGCGGCCTGCATCTCTCGTTTTCGGTTCGATCCTGGCTGGACTGTCGCTGCTGGCCGTTTGCGCCGCGTTGACGTTCGGTTCCTATGCTCCTCGTGAATCCGTCTCCGGAGTGCTCGTGCCGCTCGGAGGACTCGCTAAAGTCATGCCCGGGAAGTCTGGCATCGTGCAGGAGGTTCTGGTGAGCGAAGGCGATGTGGTCGCGAGCGGTCAACGTTTAGCGACGATATCGCTCGAGCGTTCATTCGTCCAGGGCGGAGGGGCGCAGAAGCAGATGTTACAGAGCCTTCTCGAGCAGCGCGACCTCATCGAACAGCGCATCGATCAACATGCTGCCTTCTGCGCGGCGCAACTCGATCGGTTGAAAGCGCGTGAGAATGACCTGCGGGAAGAACGATCGTCGTTGGCGCAGAGGGAGCGCACGCTGCAGGAGAAGGCGGCCGATGCGATGCGGCTGCATGAGCATGTCGAGAAGTTGCAAGCGCAGGGTTTCGCAACAGTGGCCGATCTGCAGCAGCGTCGCAGCCAAGTGCTCGATACCCGGCTCGAACTCGAGACGATAGCGCGCGCCCGGAGCAGCAACGAAAGCAATGTTCTCGAAGTCCGCATAGAAATGCGACAGCTGCCATATGAACAAGCGGAGAGACTGGCGTCCCTGCAGACCAGCCTGCTGCAGATCGGCCGGCAGATCGCCGAACTGGACGCCAATACCACGTATTCCATAGTCGCACCGGTCGCTGGAAAGATCACTGCGATGCAGGTGAATTCGGGAACGTTCGTTTCGACCGATCAACCCGTGCTGGCCATCGTGCGCGACGAGCAACCGTTGGTCGCCGAGATTCTCGTTCCCAGCAGGGCCATGGGATTGCTGAAGCGGGGCACTCGCGTTCTTCTGCGCTACCGTGCATTTCCCTATGAGCACTTCGGCACTTACCAGGCACGCATCTCGCAAATAAGCCGTACCGCGCTCAAGCCCAACGAATGGTCTACCTCGCTGCCGGGCACGACCGAGCTGACCTATCGCGTGTTCGCTACGCTTGATCGGCAAAGTGTGAGCGTCGCGCACGAGAGCGTGCATCTGCAATCGGGGATGCTGTTCGACGCCGATATCGTTCTCGACAAGCGCCCACTGTGGCGATTTTTCTTCGGGCCGCTGTTGGCGCTGCGGGGGCGACTGTGAACGAGCACCTGCTCGCCCGCTTGTCCTGGTCGTCCAGGCGGCGGCTGCCGAAACTCGTGCAGGGCGATACCGCGGAATCCGGCTTGGTGTGCCTTGCCATGATCGCCAGCTATTATGGCAGCAAGGTCGACATGAACTGGCTGCGAAGTCTCCCCGCGGCATGCCTCACCGGCATGGGAACCCAGGCGCTGAAAGAGGTCGCCGATCATCTGGCCCTTGCTGCCCGCACGACGAAGATCACTGCGGCCCAGTTGAACCAGTTGCAGATGCCGGCAATCCTTTGCCAGTTGCCGCATCACTACGTCGTCTTGAAAGAGATCAAGGGTCGAAAGGCGATCGTGCACGATCCAGCGACGGGTGTGCGGCAGGTGTCGGTGGAGGAACTGGGCGGCAGGCTGGGGAATACGGCAATCGAGTTGACGCCGACGCCGGGATTCAAGCCGCGCGATCACCGCCGGCAAGTCACGTTGGGCCACTTCTGGAACGAGGCCAGTGGCCTGAGCAGTTACATCGTGCAGTTGCTGTTGCTGTCGCTGCTGTTACAAGGTGTCACGCTGCTTGCACCGTTCTACGTTCAACTCGTCATCGATGAATCGATCACTCGACAGGATGTGACGTTCCTGAACCTGCTCGCCATCGGCTTCATGGCGGTCACCTGCCTGCAGGCGGCATTGATGTGGTTTCGCTCCTGGGCGTTGCTCTACCTCGGCAGCGTTCTGTCGGTGCAGATGCGCAGCAACCTGGTGAGACACTTGTTGGCGCTGCCATTGGGCTTCTTCTCCAAGCGTCACGTAGGCGACCTGATGTCGCGCTACAACTCCACAGGCGCCGTGCAGGGCTTTCTCACCACAGCATTGCAGTCGATCATCGCGGATGTGTTCATGGCGGCAACGACGCTCGTTGCGGTGCTGCTCTACAGTCCCTTCTTGACTGTCATTACCCTCGTGCAACTGGCGCTTTACACGGGCGCCAGAATACTGCGCTATCGGTTGCAGAAGACGCTCATCGGCGAGAACCTGGTGGCGCAAGCGGAAAGCGACAATCACTTGATGGAGACCATGCGCAACATGACCACGGTGAAGCTGTTCGGCTTCGAGACCGAGCGGCTCGGACTGTGGATGAACCGCAATATCGAAGCCACGAACAGCAGTATACGACTCGCGCGGCTCAACATCGGCTTCACCGCTTTCAACAAGCTCGTGATCGCGCTCGGATCGATCGTGATCGTCTACTACGGAGCGCATCTCATCTTGGACGGTACTTTCACGACCGGCATGCTGATGGCCTTTCTCGCATACCAGGGACACTTCGTCAGCGCCGGCGCCGATCTGGTGGATCAATTCAATGCCTACAAGCTGCTCGGCGTGAATCTGGACCGATTGGGGGATATCGCAATGAGCGAGCCGGAGGACGCACGCGGCCCGGCGACGGTCCGACATGTAGCGCCGCTCAAAGCAGTGCTGGAGCTGAAGGACGTGACATTTCGTTATGCGACTTCCAGCCAGCACGTGTTGAAGGAAGTGAATCTGACGATCATGCCCGGGGAATGTGTCGTCATCGTCGGCGCATCGGGAGTGGGCAAGTCCACGCTGCTGCGCCTCGCGTTAGGGTTGGAAGTGCCGTTGAACGGCACTATCTGCTATGGCGGTCACGATCTGCGGAAACTTGGATTCGCCAACTATCGGCGTATGGTTGCGGCGGTCACGCAGGATGATCGGCTGTTCTCGGGCACCGTCTGCGAGAACATCACCATGTTCTCGCCGCAGCCCGATCTCGAACGGATGATGCGGTGTTGCCATCATTGCAACATTCATGAAACCATTCTGGCCATGCCAGCTGCCTATCATTCGCTGATAGGCGGGATGGGCGACGTACTTTCAGCCGGCGAGCGCCAACGTCTCATGCTGGCGCGAGCGCTGTACAAGGAACCTAAGATCCTGTTCCTCGATGAAGTCACGAGTAATCTCGATGCGGAGCTCGATCGGCGGATCAACTCCATGCTCGCGACGCTGGACATCGCGCGTTTGATCGTAAGTCATCGCCAGTCGGCACTCGCCGGCGCCGGGCGGGTATTCGAATTGAAGGGCGGAGTGCTGGAACAACGCTTGAGCGGTGTGGCGCGCGAGTTGGCGATGTGATCGAAGGCCAGTCGCTTGTCGTATTTCCGGTTCGGCACAAACGATCGTGACATCAGGGAGTGAGATGTGAAGAGCACGGTGTGGTTCGGTCTGCTGCTGGCGTTACTGGCGGCAAACGTCAGCGGAGCAGATGACAATCGCTTCCTGAACCTGGATTTCGAACGAGTGGCTGCGCCTGACATGCCCAGCGGCTGGGGCCGGTACGGACCGCGGGCGAGAAATTTCGAATACTTCGTCGATGACGCCGCCGCTCGCTCGGGCACTCGCAGTTTGAGACTGCGCCGGACCGGGCCGGGTCCCGATGGCACATCGGAAACGGTCTTTCCGGCGTGGCAGGCAGTGGGAAACCGTATAAGACTCATGGGTTACATTCGTACTGCGGACGTGGTCGAAGGGCGAGCTGCGATTTGGCTGCTCATGCGCAAAGTGCGTGAGCGGTCTACGATCGTAGCGCTACAGGATGGGCCTTCCGGAACCACTCCGTGGACCAGGTACTCGCTCGACATGATCGTGCCCGCGGACATGCAGGAAGTGCGGCTCGGAGTTTCGTTGAGCGGCAGCGGCACGGCATGGTTCGACGCGCTGTCGATCGAAATCGATGACAAACCCTATGCTCAGGAGACGTCCGCACCTGCACCGACCGATGCTCAATTGTCGGTCCTGGCCGCCAGCAGCAGCGATCTGAAGAGCCTGGATCTCCGGGCCGCGGATCAGGATCTCGTGTCGCTGACACCGCTCGTAGGGCAAGCCAGGATCGTCGGCCTCGGCGAGGCATCGCATGGCTCGCGCGAGATCTTCCAGCTCAAGAATCGAACGGTTGCTTATCTCGTGCAACGTCTCGGCTTCGACGGGTTCGCCTTGGAGGCGTCGATGCCGGAGGCTCGCCTGATCGACAAGTACGTGCGCGGCGGCGACGGAGATCCCAGGAAACTTTTGCAGCAACTGGGATTCTGGACCTGGTACACGCAGGAACTTCTCGACCTGGTCGAATGGCTGCGGGAGTACAACAGGACAGCGGACGCGAAAGTCGGGTTCTGGGGCATCGATTGCCAGATGCCTGCGCTGGCCACGCTGACCGTGCGCCAGTTCGTGGAAAAATACGAACCCGATTCACGCGCGTTGCTGGATCGAGCCTACGGTCCCGATTCGAAGACCGTTGCCATGGTAGATAAAATCGTTGCGCTTCGGGCATTGGAGCAGCGACTCCAGGGCGTCGCTGCGAAGTATCGCGCCGGCGAGCCATCGGTGGACATCGAATGGACGATCCAGTCGGCGAGGATCCTGCGGCAGTCGGTAGAAGCCCGCGACGATGCACTCTCGCGCGAGCGATGCATGGCCGACAATATCGATTGGATCCTCGCTCGACTGCCTCAATCGGGCAGGCTGGTGGTGTGGGGGCATGATGATCACCTTCGCGCCACGCTAATCGAACGTGCACGCCCGACGCTCGGATCGATTCTGCGCGATGCCTACCGGGAGAAATATGTCCCCATCGGATATACATTCTATGCCGGCGACTATCTTGCGGCCGGTCCGAAGGGCCTCATCGGATATCCGGCGCCCACCGCTCCGGAGAGCAGTATCGAATGGATGTTGCACAGGTTGGGGCGACCGCTGATCGTTACCGATTTACGAAAAGCCGCCAGCGAGAGAGGCGGAGCATGGCTGAGCGTGCCGATGGATTTGCGTACCGTGGGGGCGCAGCAGAACTCGGACCAGTTCGTGCCCAACGAGGTACCGGCCGCATTCGATGGGCTCATTTACACCGAGCGCAGCAGCCCATCGACATTGATGACTTCGCCATGACGACGCTCAGCACCTGGCAATGTCAGGGAGCGGGTTAGGCGACGACTGTTTGGACAATGCTAGACGACGAATATGGCTATCGAACTCGGCATCGACGGAAGGCAGTTCAGGAATGAATTCTCCGGACGCAAGCCGCTGCTCGCGCGCGGTGCAGTCACCGGTCGAGAATTTTTGCTCGAAGACCTCGAGCAAATTCTTTATTGCACGGAGCCGCGTACTCCGGATTTCAGCATCCACGATGGACAGGGATTCGTTGCGGAAAAGGAATATACCGAACCGTTCGTCGAAATGGGTGTCGCGCGCAACCGGCTGGCGAAGATCAGGTTCTACGAGCTGTTGCGGCGGGGCGCGACGCTCATTCTGAATCGCGTCGAGGCGCGGTCGACTGTAATCAAGCAGATCTGTTGCGACATAGGCCGCTACGCGTCGCAGCCGGTGCTGGCCAACGGTTACCTGTGCCGACGCGATCTGCCATCCTTCGGTCTCCACTGGGACACTCACGATGTCTTCGCGGTACAGTTGCTGGGTCGTAAACGCTGGCAACTCTATCCGCCTACATTCGAACTGCCGGTCGCGGGCCAGGCGAGCAGGCACTCTTCATCCGAAGCGCTCCGTGAATGCGAGCCATTCCTCGACGTCACCCTGGAAGAACGCGACGTGCTCTATGTCCCACGCGGATGGTGGCATTGCGTTACTGGTGTCGGCACGACGACTTTTCACCTTTCCATAGGCGTTCACTCGCCTCATGTGCGTGACTACATCGCGTGGCTGTGTGCGAACGTGCTTCCTGCGAGAATCGAATTCAGGCGAACGCTTCCCATGCATCGTTCCGAAGGCGAACCGGATGCCGACGCCGCTTTCGATCTTATCCGGCAAGCCGCAGTAGCATTGGGAGACGTGATGAGCAGCCGCGAATACTTCGAACAGTACTGCCAGCGAGTGCTCGACAGCGAACGCCTGCATTTGCCGCTCGGCCTGGCGGAGGAATTTCTGGAGTCGGCCGATATCGGCACTGGTGCCACGATCACGCTGAGTTCTATCTACCTGCGCGATCTATCGAAATTCACCCATCTCAACGGGGAGCGCCTGCCAGTGGCCGGGCTGGACGCGGACGCGCTTCGCGCTCTATCCGAGCGGGGCGATCTATCAATTTCTCAATTGGCTCGCGAGTTGAATGTCTCTATTGAGTCGGTGAATGCGATAGTCAAGGATCTGGCTGCTCGCGGTCTGGTGTTTTTAAGGTCGTAGCCGCTTTGGACACCCTGATGGCGAGAAATGGGGCGACCAGCACTGGCACCTGTCATGCGATCGGCATTGGCTCACCGCGCCCTGCGGCGGTGAGCCTACAAAGCAAGAACACACGCAGTTGAATGCTTGGCGCGAACACCTTTGGTCGCTGCTCGGCCCAGGCCATAATCAGTGGGGAGATGATGAAACAGGTAACTCGCTTCGCAAACACGGCTGTCGACGCAATTGATGAACTGCTGCAATCAATGCCCGATCATGAGCAGGCAGCAATGGCGAACGCCGCGGGCGAATGGCGGTGCATTGATGTCGCTGGGCATGACAGTCAATGCTTTCGGTGAGTCGCTCGTGCACCTTGATCTGATAGACATCGAGGGTTCGTCGCATCGTGTTTTGAGCGTCACCGCCGTTGCCTATCCGTAACTCTAAACTCTGTCGTTGCATTAACTACGCTGGACGATCAAACTTAACGCGATTCTTACAATATTGGAATTAAGTAAATCATGGAAAAGCGGACGACGTCGGTGGGCAAGCCCGGCGCAGAGTTAATCAAGGCCTCTTGTGAAGCGTGTGGCGTTGAAACCCGTCACAAGATCCTGACTAGCACGCTGCACCACTGGGCGGACGACGAAAACGGCGTGAGTGGTGATACTTCCCATGAGATCATCGAGTGCCAAGGCTGCGGGACGGTTTCATTTCGAGAAGCTTCTAGTTGTTCCGAAGACTACGACTTTGATGAGCGGACAGGTGAAGCCTCTCTGAACGAAACGGTCAAACTATATCCAAACCGAATCAGCGGGCGCGCAGTCATGAGGGAAGTAGATCTACTGCCGCACAACGTGTATTCAATCTATCAAGAAGCACACGCTTGTTTATGCGCAGGACTAGGATTGTTGGCTGGTCTTGGGCTTAGAGTGCTAGTTGAAGCGGTTTGTAAAGACAAACAGATTTTCAAGGGGAACTTGCAGGATAAGATTGAGTCTCTCGCAGTCACTGGTCACACCACACCCGCAGGAGCAAAGATTCTCCACAGCCTCCGATCAATGGGCAACGACGCAGCGCACGAGACGAAAGCCCACACCCCGAAACAACTGAATGCTGCATTTAACGTTGTGGAACATCTGCTTCATGGGGTCTACGTGTTGCCTGCTCACGCAGCAGCCTTGCCGCAGGGAAATCAAGCGGTGCGAACAGAGCCAAAAGGGGCTTCCGAGGTTGATCTCTCGTGACACTCACGTGGTGCCGTTTGCAATGGCGAAATTTCTTATTCGAGGAGAACAAGCGATCATTTCGCCAGCGCCACATGATGTTGTGATCGACAGCGGGAGCTGCCGATTGTCCTTCAGGCGTTGCGAGACCGTCCAGAGCCGATGAATACATCACGGGTAAATTGAAAGCCGCTTTGGGATTGGTCGATATCCAAATCTTAGATCATATGGTCGTTGGGGACTGTGTGGTCGAGTCGTTCGCAGAGCGCGGCCTGCTCTGAAGCAACGGGGCATCCGAGGTGCAGATGGGCCTCGGATCACCTGTCCGTCACTTTGGGCTTTCCGAGATGCACGGCCTCGGACGCCAACGTTACCGACGGTCTGTAAGGCAGGTGTTTCGCGCTGATCGCTGCGCTCACAGCTATCGGAAGTTGCTGGGGTATCGGCTGCATTTCCCAAGATAGGCAGGATAGCTTGCCAGCGGCTAATGGGTCACATTGGGTCCCATGAGTTGCACAGAAATATTGAAGGCACGGGTGTCGCCGGAGATCAAACGCCAGGCGAAGGCAATCGCCGATCGCGAGTTGCTGTCGGAGGCCGCGTGGCTCAAGAGGGCAATCATTCGAGAGATTCGGGCGGTGGAAGCGGGCAGCTGTGCCACGTCCGATGTGAGTAGGACGAATGGCGCGCATCGTCATGGAAAGGGCGCGCGCGATGCGAAGGGCTGCCTCAAACCTGTGTACGTACGCTTTCGGGATGAGGATTGGCTGTTGCTGGAAGCGCGGTCTGCGGCTCGGGGATTGCGACCAGCGACCTACGTATCCGTCCTGACGCGCTCTCATTTGCGGTCACTGACGCCTTTGCCCAAGGAAGAGTTTCTCGCGCTGAAGCGCAGTATCGGCGAGTTGGCGGCGATCGGCCGTAACATCAATCAGATTGCCAGAGCGGCCAACGAGAGCGGCAAGCTGCCCATCTCGGTGCGCGAGGAGTTCCGCGCGATGCTGAAGATCTGCGAGGCCCCGCGCGACAATACTAAGGCGCTGCTGCAGGAGAACATCACCAGCTGGCGGAGCGGGTATGTCGAAACGGATCTTTAGATTTCGGAAAGGCGAGCCCTTCCCTGATATGCCGTATTCGGCATATCCAGCAGCATGCCGCCATCGTTACTACGCGGAATTCGGACCGGACGTTTCATCGGGAAGGCTCCTTTTTAAGCATCTGGCGACTGGCGCATTCGGCATAGATTGGTGTTCTCTGGCGTGGATCTAAACCCACGCTGGAGGATCTATGAGTGCTATCAAGTTTTATCGTTCCGGTCGCAAGACACTGCGGCAGTTCTACGAGGGTCCACTGGGCATCTATATCGATCAGGTGGCCGCTTGGTATGACGGGCAGGGATATAGTCGCGACTATGCTGTTGCGGCTCTCAAGTCGGTGGATCGCTTCGGTGGATGGCTCGACCAAAGAGCCGTGAAGCTCTGCGACGTGGACGAACAGCTCATCGACCGTTATGTGGTGCAGTGTCCGGAGCGCGTGCACGCCGGTACACACGTTGCCCTGCGCCGGCTGCTGGTGATACTGCGCGAGGGTGGCGCATCGCCGCCGCCGGCCTCGGTGATCCCGGGACCGTCGCAGATCATGGAAGAGGATTTCCGCCAGTATTTGTTGAAGCAACGCGGACTGGCCACGCGGACGATTGAGCACTACACCGAGGCGGCGCATATCTTCCTGGCTGCGCTTGTGGGGCAAGGCCAGGGTGACCCGAGCCAATGGTCGGCGGCGGACGTGCTTACATTCGTACGGCAGCATGCGCACGCACGTCGACCTGTACACATGCAGCACTTGTGCACAGGACTGCGTTCGTTCCTGCGCTACGTTCGATTTTGCGGCAAGACCACGCGGGATTTGGCGAGCAGCGTGCCAAGGATCGCGCACTGGCGACTCGCCGCGCTCCCGAAGTTTCTTGCGCCTGAGCAGGTTGAACGCGTCCTCGCGCATTGCGACCGTCACACCACGATCGGTCGTCGCAACTATGCTGTTCTGATGCTTCTGGTCCGATTGGGTCTTCGAGCCGATGAGGTCCGATTGCTCAGCTTGGACGATATTGATTGGCGTAACGGGCACCTGACGATTCGAGGCAAAGGCAGAGGGCCGGAACAGATGCCCTTGCCGAGAGATGTGGGCAAAGCGCTTGCGGCGTATCTGACTCACGGGCGTCCGCCTTCCACGAGCCGCGCCATCTTTGTCCGGATGGTTGCTCCCCACGCAGCGTTTCCCAGAAGCGCCGCCATCACGGCGATCGCCGCCGACGCGATCACGGCGGCGGGCGTCGATGCTCCGATCAAAGGCGCGCATGTTTTCCGACACACCCTTGCCACGGGCATGCTGAGCAAGGGCGCCTCACTCAAGGAGATCGGACAGATACTGCGCCATCGGGATGAGGACACGACGCGCATCTATGCCAAGGTAGATCTAACGCGCCTGCGATCACTGGCCATGCCGTGGCCGGGAGGTGCGTCATGAGCACGCTGCGACAGTACATGCAGGACTACCTCGCGATGCGCCGTGATCTCGGATTCCGGCTTGTGGAAGCGGAGGTCTACCTCAAGGGCTTTTGTGATTTCATGGAGCGGCGCACAGAGACGATCGTCACTGCGCAACTCGCCTTGGACTGGGCGACTGCGCCAGTGGGCATCCGCCCGGCCTCTTGGGCCGGCCGCCTGACCACTGTGCGTCAGTTCGCGCATTATCTCCAAGGCTTTGAACCCCGAACCGAGATTCCGGCTACTCGACTCCTTCCATTTCGACCGAAGCGCTCGAAGCCTCAT
>JBEVKB010000086.1:0-6933 GCA_040509875.1 Steroidobacteraceae bacterium
GGATTGGTGCGAGGCATACCTGGGATTCGCGATCCGGAAGTGCTCACCGATCAACTGGTGCTGCTGATCGACGGCACTCTGTCCGCCGCTCACATGCAGGGCAGCGAAGGTCCGCAGCGACAATTGATCAGCGCCGCGGATGCCTTGATCGACGCTCAGTTGCGGACTTAGTCGGCCCGTCTTAGTTGGAGTTGGCTTCGCCGCGACTGGCATCGAGCGCTTCGGTCGCTTCCAGCCACGCGAGTTCCGCCGCATCGATCTCCTGCTTCAGGCGCTTCTGCGTCTGGAGCAGTGTCTGCAGGCGCGACTTGGCGGACGCGTCGTAAATGTCCGCAGCCGCCAGCGCCACTTCGTTCTTCGCCCGTTCCTGCTCCAGCCGCTGCATGTCCTTTTCGATTCGCGCGATCTCCGTGCGCAGCGGATTGTTCTGCTCGCGACGCTCGGCCTTCTCGCGCTTGCGCTGCTTCTTCGCCGAGCTGATCTCCGCAACCGAGGTGTCGCTCAGGATGGCGTTCTGTTCGCGCGTCATGAACCACTTCGAATAATCGTCTAAATCGCCTTCGAAGGGGACGGCGCGTCCCTGGTCCACCATCACCAGTTCGTCGGCGAAGGCGCGCAACAGGTGGCGATCGTGGGAGACGAGCACGACGGCGGCGGAATAATCCTGCAACGCCATGGCCAGCGCCTGGCGCATTTCGAGATCGAGATGGTTGGTCGGTTCGTCCAGCAGCAGCAGGTTGGGCTTCTGGTAGCTCACCAGCGCCAGCACCAGTCGCGCTTTCTCGCCGCCGGAAAACGGCCCCACGGGTTCGAACACGCGATCGCCGCTGAAGCCGAAAGTGCCTAGAAAACCGCGCAATTCCTGTTCGGTGGCGCGTGCGCCCATCTTCTTGTCGATGAGGTCGCGAACGTGCTCGATCGGCGAGTCCTTCATGTTGAGCTGTTCGATCTGGTGCTGCGCGAAGTAACCGATGCGCAGGTCGCGTGCCTCGGTTCGATCGCCGCCGATACCGGCCAGCTCGCCGGCCAGCACTTTCATGAGCGTGGATTTGCCGGCGCCGTTGCGTCCGAGCAGAGCGATGCGCGCACCGGGGGGAATCGTCATGCTGATGGAATCGAGCACGATGTTGTCGCCGTAGCCGGCTTGCTGTTTACTGATGGCGAGCAGCGGTCGTGGCAGCTTCTCCGGTTCGAGAAACGAGAAGTGGAATTCCGAATCGACGTGGGCCGGTGCAATCATCTGCATGCGCTCGAGCGCCTTGATGCGGCTCTGTGCCTGTGCGGCCTTGCTGGCGCTGGCGCGGAAGCGGTTGACGAAGGCCATCATGTGTTTCACTTCGCGCTGCTGGCGTTCGAACATCGACTGCTGCTGCGCCAGTTGCGACGCGCGCTGCACTTCGAAGTCGGAGTAGTTGCCCGTGTAAAGTTTCGCCGCGCCTTTCTCCAGATGCACGATGCGGCCGACGGTCTTGTCGAGGAACTCGCGATCGTGCGCGATCATCAGCAAGGTGCCCTGGTAGGTGCGCAGCCATTCTTCCAGCCACACCACCGCGTCGAGATCGAGATGGTTGGTGGGCTCGTCGAGCAGCAGCAGGTCCGATCGACACATCAGCGCCTGGGCGACGTTGAGGCGCACGCGCCAGCCACCCGAGAACGCGTTCACCGCACGCGTTTCGTCGCCTGACGAAAATCCCAGTCCGCGCATGAGTCTCGCCGCGCGACTGCGGGCGTCATAACCGCCGAGCGCTGCGTAATGTGCGTACAGCTCGCCCAGCTTGAGTCCGTCATCCGCCGCTTCGGCTTTCGCGATCAGCGCTTCGGTGGCTCGCAGTTCGCCGTCGCCATCCATGACGAATTCGATAGCGTCGCGGTCGCTGGCATCCAACTCCTGCGCCACGTGCGCCAGCACCAGGTTCGAGGGGCGCTCGAAGTTGCCCGCGTCGGGCTGGATCTGGCCCAGCACCAATGCCATCAACGTCGACTTGCCGCAGCCATTGGAACCGACGATCCCGACTTTCTCGCCGCGATAGATGGTGAAGGAGGCTTCGCTGATCAGCAGCCGCGTACCGCGGCGGATGGATAGGTCGGTAAATGAAAGCATGTCTTGGAGAGGTGGGGTCGCTGGGGCCGCGCCGGGCAGTTCCGGGTCATGGCCGAGTCTGGCGGCAGGAAGGCCCGAAGGCATTCCCGTGGGTCACGGGTGGGCCGCGTGAGGCGGCGCCGGTTGCGGGGGAGAATACAGGATGGGGGCGGAATTGGCTCTTCTCCTCTCTACCGCCTACAAGCGGGAAGACTCAGGCGAAGAGTTCCTTTACCTTCGACTTGCCGTTCGCCTGCGCCGTCAGCAGCGCCAGGAACTCATCCGCGCTCATGGCGTCACCGAACAGGCGGCCCTGGGCGTAGTGGCAGCCGCGGCTGCGCAGGAAGTTGAGCTGTTCTTCGTTCTCGACGCCTTCGGCGACGATCTCCACTTCCAGGGCTTTGCCCATCTCGATGATGGTGCGCACGATGGTGGCGTCGTCGCTGTTGATGGCGGCGTCGCGCACGAAGGACTGGTCGATCTTCAGCGTGCCGATCGGAAACTGTTGCAAGGCGCTGAGGCTTGAATAGCCGGTGCCGAAATCGTCGATCGACAGGTGCAGGCCCATGGCGTAGAGCTCGTTGAGCAGCTTGACGGTGCGCTTGGGATCGACCATCAACGTGCTCTCGGTGATCTCCAGCTCGAAGCAGTTGGGCGAGACTTCGTGACGGCGGAACACGGATGCGCAACGCGCGATGAAACTAGCCTGGCGCAATTGCTTCAACGACAAGTTGATCGAGATACGGCCGGGCTGCGGCACGCGACGCGTCCACTGCTTGTAGTCCTGGCAGACGCGATTCAACACCCATTCGCCGATGCCTAGAATCAGGCTGCTCTCTTCCGCCAGCGGAATGAATTGCGAGGGCGGGATGTCACCGTGGCCGGGGAGCCGCCAGCGCAGCAGGGCTTCGGCGCCGATGATGCGACCATCGGTCAGGTCGATCTTGGGTTGATAGAACATGCGCAGTTCGTCGCGTTCGAGCGCACGGCGCAGTTTGCTCTTCAACATCAGCCGCTCGACCGCAGCTGCGTTCATCTCTGGCGAATAGAACGCGAAGCTGTTGCCGCCATTCTGTTTCGAGTGATACATCGCCGCGTCGGCGTTGCGGATCAGGTCGATCACGTTCTCGGCGTCGCGAGGACAGAAGGCGATGCCGACGCTGGCCGTGAGGAACACTTCCTGCTGATCCACGTAATAAGCTTTACAGACTTCGGCGAGCACCATGCGCGCGAGATCCGCAGCTTGCGTGCGTTCATCCTCGGTTTCCGCGAAACCTTCGATGAACAGGCCGAACTCGTCGCCGGCGAGACGGCCGACAACGGCTTCGCGCGGCAGGATGCGGATCAACCGTTCGCTCAATACTTCCAGGGTGCGATCGCCCGCGGCGTGGCCGAAGGTGTCGTTGATCTCCTTGAAGCGATCCATGTCGAGATACAAGAGCACGATGCCCCGATCGGCGCGACGCGCACGCGCGATCGTCTGCTGCAGCATGTGCTGGAACTGCATGCGATTGGGGACTTTGGTCAACGCGTCGTAGCGTGCGAGATAGCGGATACGCCGCTCGGCACGCTTGCGGTCCGTGATGTTGCGAACGACGATGATCGTTCCCTGGAACCGCGCATCCTCGGCAGCGATCGGCGCTCCGGACATCGACACAGGTATAGTCTGGCCGCTGCCTGTGGCGACCACAGTCTCGCGAGTCTCGCCTGTCATCGCTTCGAGCGAGAAGGCCTCACGCTCGCTTTCCGCGATCAGCGTGATGAACGGCTTGCCGGCAATCTGCTCTTCGGTATAGCCGAACAAGCGCACGGCGGCATCGTTGGCGCGCGAGATCACGCCGTTCGATGATGTCACCAACACCGCATCGTTCATGCTGTTGAGCACGGTGTTGAGATAGTCGTTGCTGATAGTCGACTGCTGCAGCTTCTGCCGCATGCGGTCCAGCGCCACTTCGAGATCGGCGATCTCGTCGTTGCTGGTGACTTTGTGCGGCTGGGTGTAATCGCCTTCGCCGATGCGTTCGGCGGAGCGGATCAATTCGACGATGGGACGTTCGAGACGCCGGGCGAGCAGCCATGAAACCGTGACCAGCACGCCGGTGATGACTACACCGGCCGCAGCGATGATCCACATCAATCGACCGAAGTCGCGCTTCTCTGCCTGCGCCAGTTGCGCACGCAACGCGCGGGCGGATGCGACGAGTCCGGGACGACCGACTTCGATACGAATGGCGCCGACCATTTTCGGGTTGCCTATTTCCAGGCGAGCGGAGCGCTTTTCTTCCGGCGCCAGGCCGCGAATCCAGGCTTCATCGCGAGCCGCGGCGTACAGCGCCTTGCCGTGCACATCGGTGATGGCGACCGCGACCACCACGGGATTTTCGAAGAATGCCTTACCGGAGCGGCGGATCGCGACTCCGTCCTTTGCGACTATCGAGCGTTCGAGTGCGGGCGCGCTCGCGGCAGCCAGGTCGATGGCCTGCAGTTCGAGGCGGTGCGTCTCGTTTTCGAGCAGCGAGCGTTCGCTCTGCGTGCCGGCAGTGGGATTGGATTTGCGATACTCGAGGTATTCAACGCTGAATAGGATCGCGGTGATCGACAGGCCTGCGCCTATCGCGATCAACAGCAACCTGACTTTCAGCCCCCTGGACTTCAATCTTCAATGCTCCGTGACCGTACGTGCGCCCCATGGATCAGTGTGCACTACCTAAGTGGTAGGCAATGCGCATTTATCAGACTCGGTTAGCCCTTAATTGAAGGAGTTGCCACCACATGCGGCAAGCTCCTGCGAGCCTAGGCGACATAATAGCGGGACTTCGATCCATGAGGGAAATCGGGTCGGATGAAAGTATGCAAGTTGAGATGGCGTGTTGGAAGGTCGGACGAAGGAATCTTTGCGATACTGTCCGTGCCCTACCTTGACGATACCCTGCGAATGAACGAACTCGAGCTCACCGGACGCGCCCGTACCCATGTAGTGGAACTGCAGGATCCGCGCTGTGCGCTCCATTACGAGGCAATCGCTTCTTTCCTGGCGATGCGCGACGCCGCGGCGGTGGAGGGCATTCAGCTCTCGGCCCGCTCGAGTTTCCGCGACTTCGAGACCCAGCTGTCGATCTGGAATCGCAAATGGTCGGGTGAGCGGCCCATTCTCAACCGCCAGGGGCAGGTGTGCCTCAGGGAAACGCTGAGCGACGCCGATACCGTCGAAGCCATTCTCTGCTGGTCGGCGGTGCCCGGCGGCAGTCGGCATCACTGGGGCAGCGATGTCGATGTGATCGACTCGGCTGCCGTGCCATCGGGATACATGGTGCAGCTGGTACCCGAGGAATATGGACCCGACGGCATCTTTGCGTCGTTGAGCGCCTGGCTCGACGCCAACCTGCACCGCTTTGGTTTCTTTCGTCCCTATCGCACCGATCGTGGCGGTGTGCGTCCCGAACCATGGCACTTGAGTTATGCGCCGGTGTCGGGCCCGGCGCTCGAATCGCTCAGCCTCTCGACGCTACGGCAGGTGCTCGATGCGAGCAGCATTGCGGGCAAGCCTTATGTGATGGCCCGGCTGCCTGAGATCTACACGCGCTTCCTGCTCTCGATCGATACGCCGTCGGGATAGAAGCGAGATTGCCCACTGCTATCCGCTGCGGATCCGTTCGCGCCTGCGAGCAAGTCGCGCGATGAACGCAGCAGGCATCCAGCGTTTCAGTCGCCACAAGGTTCGCAGGTCACGCGGCACGACGATGTGTGTCCTGCCGCGGGCTGCAATCGACAGGATGTCGTAAGCCGCGTCGACGACGTTGTACGCCGATCTCTCCATCGCATTCTTTGCATAGAGACGCGCAGCTTCGGGGCCGCGGAACGATTCGAGCAGGCCGGTCTTGAAGAACCCCGGCATCGCCACCGACACCTGGATGCCCGAGCCACGCAACTCTGCTGCGAGCGTCTCACTCAGTGACAGCACCGCGGCCTTGGTCGAGCTATATGGGCTCATGCCAGGTGCGGCGACGAATGCCGCGGCGCTCGCGATGTTGAGCAACAAGCCGCTGCCGTTACGTTGCAGATGGGGAACGGCGGCGCGACAGCCGTGCACCACGCCCATGAAATTGATTTCGACGATCCAACGCCAGTCTTCGACGGAGACATCCATGAGGCTGCCGGACGCCGCGACGCCGGCGTTGTTGATCATCACATCCAGGCCGTCGTGCATGCCCGCGAATGAATTGACGGCAACCGTCAGCTCATCGGCCTGCGTGACATCGCCGGGATAGGCGAGCACTGGAATGCCGGCGGCGGACAAGTCCGCTTCCACTGCAGCGAGTCGTTCGACATCGCGATCGAACAGCCCGACCGTCCAGCCATCCTGCGACAAGGCGCGCACCAGTTCGAGGCCCAACCCGTGGCCGGCGCCGGTTACGAAAACGCGGCGACGTGGAAAACGCCGGCTCAGGCGGGGAAAGTTCTGTATCGACGAAGGAGATGGAGCTGACATGCAGACGGCCCAGCCTACGCGAGGCGTTGCCGCCGCGCTGGTGACGCATCACCACTATGAAGCGATCGCAGGCGATCGACATGAAGCGCTCGCAAGCGAGCGACGCGGTGGTCAGCTTTTCCAGACCTGCTTGAGATGTCCGAGGACCAGCGAACGAATGTTCTGCACCGGGTTCTTCTCCCAGGTGAAGCAGGGCGGATCGCGACGCAACATGGGCCAGCCGCTGGTGCGCAGCACTTCCGAGAGATATTCGAGATTGCGGCGAATCGCGTCCATGTACGGGTTGCGCCCGTTGAACAGCACATCGAGGTATCGATACGAGGCGCCGAACTCGCCATCGAGGCGGGTGCGTCGCACTTCTTCG
>JBEVKB010000087.1:0-22059 GCA_040509875.1 Steroidobacteraceae bacterium
TGTCGGAGCAGAGTCAGCTGGAGATATGGAGGGGCGATGGACGTGTTTGAAGTTGTCGTCGCGCTGCTGCTGGGCGGCGCGGCCCTCGCCGCAGTGGCGCGGCGCTTTGGCGCCCCGTACCCGGCGCTGGTGGCGCTCGCCGGTGCCGGGATCGCACTCCTGCCCGGGTTGCCGACGCTCACGCTCGATCCCGAACTCACGCTCGCGCTGTTCCTCGCGCCGGTGCTGTTAGACGCCGCGTTCGACACGTCCATGCGCGATCTCAAGGCGAACTGGATTCCGGTGACCTGCCTGGTGCTGATCGCAGTCGGCGTTACGACGCTTGGCGTTGCCTGGGTCGCGCGCTGGATGGTCCCGGACCTGCCGTGGGCCGCAGCCATTGCACTCGGCGCCATCGTGGCGCCACCCGATGCCGCCGCTGCGTCCGCTGTGCTCAAACAACTGCAATTGCCGCATCGGCTGCTCGTCATCCTGGAAGGCGAGAGCCTGCTCAACGATGCGAGCGCGCTGTTGATTTATCGGCTGGCCGTCGGAGCCGTGGCCGCGGGTGAATTCAAAGCGGGCCACGCCATTCCCTTGTTCGCGCTCTCGCTGGTCGGCAGTGTCATCGCCGGCTTCGCACTCTCGAAAGTTTTCTCGCGGATCACGCGCAGCGTGCACGATCCGTCCAGTTCCATCGTGCTGCAGTTCACCGGTACCTTCGGTGTCTGGATCCTGGCCGAACATCTCGGACTGTCGGCCATCGTCACCATCGTCGTTTTCGCCGTGACCACGGCCCGCAATGCGCCGTCGTCGATAGGCGCACGGCTGCGTGTCCCGTCTTATGCAGTGTGGGACACAGTCACATTCATTCTCAACGTGCTCGCGTTCGTGCTCATCGGCCTGCAATTGCGTCCCATCGTAGAGGCGCTCGCGCCGGGACAACGCCTGGAGTATTTCGAAGTGGCCGGCGCGGTGCTGGCGACTGTCGTCGTCATCCGCGTCCTGTGGGTGGCGCTGTATAACGCGACCGCGCGCCTGAAATTCCACTATCTGGGCGGTGGCACCTGGCCTGGGCCGACACCGCCAGCGGCGAAGAACGGCATCGTCATCGGTTGGTGCGGCATGCGAGGCATCGTCACGCTCGCGGCTGCTTATGCATTACCGGTCGGCTTTCCCTATCGCGATCTCATCCTGCTGTGTTCGTTCTTCGTCGTGGTGGGCACGCTGGTGGTGCAGGGCTTCACGCTGCGGCCGTTGATCGTATGGCTGCAGCTGCGGGACGATCGTGAAGTCGACCACGAAGTCAGACGGGCTCACGAGCGCATTGCACGCGCTGCACTCACCGTTCTAGACGGCGATCAGTCGCCCGAGTCGCAGGAGCTGCGACGCGAGGTCATGTCGCTGCTGGATACCGACCGGGGCGAACAGGACGGACGAACGCGCCATGACCGCTTACGCAGTCGCATCGTCGCGGAGCAGCGCCGCGCTCTCGTGCAGATGCGCGACGACGATGAGATTGGCGACGATGCATTTCACCAGGTCGAAGCCCGCCTGGATTGGGCCGAGCTGAATGCTCAGGGCGCGGAGTGATGGTGAGCAGGATAGGAATTTTCTCGCGGAGCGAGAAAAACTCTTCTCCTCACCCCACCTGATCCGTCCACACGCGAAAACTCTGCAGCGTGTTCAAGCCGAACGCCGTGCTGATTGCAACGTCCGCAGCATCGCGGCCGCGGGCAATCAGGATCCGGCCGATGCGCGGTTCGTTGTTGCGAGCGTCGAAGGCGTACCACTGGCCGCCGAGATAGGCTTCGAACCAGCCGGCGAAATCCATGGGCGCATTGTTGATGGGCACGCCGATGTCGCCGAGATAACCGGTGCAGTAACGCGCCGGAATGTTCATGCAGCGACAGAAGGTCACCGCGAGGTGCGCATAGTCACGGCACACGCCGGCACGATCGTTGTATGCCTCAACCGCTCCCTTGGTGGGGCTCGCGTACTGGTAGCCGAACGTGATGTGGTTGTGCACGTAATCGCAGATCGCTTGCACCCGCGCCCAGCCGCGGGGCAGGTGCCCGAACAGCGACCAGGCCAGGTTGGACATCTTGTCGGTCTCGCAATAGCGGCTGCCGAGCAGGTACACCAGCGTCTCTTCGGGAAGATCCTGCACCTCGTACTGCCATGCGTTGGGCGCCGCCACTTCGTAAAGGCCGGAGTCCTGCACGATCGCGTCCGCGGTCAACCGCAACTCTCCGGCTGGCGCAACCAAGCGCGTGCACCAGTTGCCGAAACCATCCCGATACGAGGTGAGGGGCACCGAGGGCGTGGTGATCAGGTGATCCGGACGCACCAAATCGGACGCGCGGCTGTAATGGATGTTCAGCGTCAGGATCAGCGGCGTCGGCTGCGGGAAGTGATAGACGATTTCGTAGCCGGCGCGGATCTGCATGGAAGTGACCTCGAAGAGGCAGAGGCGGAATGCGCTCTGCGGGTAGCGAATACGTTGAACGCCTGTCAGGGCGATATCGTTGCCAAGGTGCGTGGAAATAATCGCGCGAGCCGCGCTGCCCACGTTACTTGTCCCGCAGCATCGGCGATCAGGTCCTGGCGGATCTCGATGCCCAGATGAGGAATACCACGTACCTCACCGTGTAGCGGCAGCGTGTAGTCGATGCCTTCGTCGATCGCATAAGGTTGATTGTCGCCGACGCACAGGTCTGGCTCGGCACGCAGCAGAGGCAGCAAGGCAGCGCCAAGACGCACATCGTGCCGATACATCAGGCCGATGTGCCACGGGCGGGCAACTCCCGCATAAGTCGGCGTAAAGCTGTGCATGGCCACGAGCAAGGTGCGCCGGCTTTCGAGCCGCCGCTGCTCGAGCAACGCAGTGAGCTCCTCGTGGTACGCAGTGAAGATCTCGGCGACCCGGGCGGCGCGGGCTGCTGCATCGAGATTCTCGTTGCCGGGGATGCGTATCGCGTCGCTCTCGAGTGCGATCGAGTCGGCGGCCTGCGGCGGTCGATTGCAGTCGATCACCAGTCGCGAATAGTTCTGCACCAGCAACGTCGCATCGAGCGCCTCGGCCACTAGCGACGCTACCTGGAGTGCGCCGATGTCCCAGGCAATGTGAGTGCGAGCCTGGTCCGGCGTCAGGCCCAGTGTTCCCAGGGATCGAGGTATGCGCAGGCTCGCGTGGTCGCAGGTCAGCAGGAACGGCGAGGTGCCGTTGCGCCTGATGGTGGCAAAAGCCGGTGGCTCGTCCGCTGCAAGCACGGTGGCCGCGGTAGATGCGGGAAACTGCGGGGGAAGAATGGGCGGTGACCTGGTCGGGAGCGGAAGGGACAGGCGCGAGCATGCGCCTAATCGGCGACTGTGTCCTCAACACATAGATATAGTTGGGTGCGTAGGGCAAACGGCACAGCGCGCGTCTGAACTGGCAGACCACTCCTCAAGGTTTGCCAATCGATCCGCCATGACGCAAGCAATCACCCGTCGCCAGCTCATCCAGACCGGCGTTGCTGCCGGCACCGCCCTGTCCTTGAGCCAGCCGCTGACGGCTTGGGCCGTGGGCGCCACCGACGACCTGATCAGCAAGTCCGTCGTCGAGATTGCGCAGATGATCCGCAGCCGTCAGGTGTCGGCCACCGATGTGGTCAAGGCTTGCTATGAGCGGATCGACGTCGTGAATCCACGCATCAACGCAGTCGTGGCTCAATGCCGGGAACGCGCATTTGCCGAAGCAGCCGAGGCCGATGCGATGACCGCGCAGGGCAAGAGCAAGGGGGCGCTGCACGGCGTGCCGTTCACCGTAAAGGATTCGTTCGATACCTCGGGCGTCGTCTCCACCGCCGGCACACTCGGTCGGAAAGATTTCATTCCAGGAAAGGATGCGACTGTCGTGGCTCGCGTGCGCGAGGCCGGCGCCATCCTGCTCGGCAAGACCAACACACCGGAGTTCACGCTGGGCGGCGGTGCTCGCGAAACGTTCAACCTGATCCACGGCCAGACACGCAATCCCTATGACCCGGCCTACCTGTGCTCGGGATCGTCGGGCGGCGCCGGTGCCATCGTCGCGGCGGCCGGAGCGTATTTCGACATCGGCTCGGATTACGGCGGCTCGATTCGCGGCCCGGCGTTTGCGAACGGCATTGCCGGCTTGAAGCCCACTTATGGCCGCGTACCTCGAACCGGGCACATCGTCGATTACGGCGGTCCGTTCGACAGCTTCCAGGAAATCGGGCCGCTCGCCCGGCGCGTTTCGGACATCGCGTTGATCCTGCCGATCATCATGGGCCCGGACTCGAAGGATGCAGCGATGGCGCCTGTGCCGCTCGGCGATCCAGCAGCCGTCGACCTGAAGAAACTGCGCGTCGCATGGTACGTCGACAACGGCACGATCGAGGCGAGCAGCGAAGTGCAGGCCATCGTCAAACAATGCGTCAAGTACTTCACCGCCATGGGCTGCAAGGCGAAGGAAGATCGTCCGCCGCGCTTCAAGGAATTGGTGGACACGCGCACGGCGTTCTCCAATGCGGACGGCAAAGAGTTCATGCGCCGGCTGCTGCGTAAACACGGCACGCTGCAGGCATCGCCGGCACTGGGATTGAGCAGCAAGGAAGTGCCGAGCGCGGAGTTCACTCGACTGTGCGAATTGATGGATTCGATCAAGAGCGAACAGCTGGCGTGGTTCGAGCAGTACGATTTGATCCTGTGCCCGGTCACGGTGCGCGCTCCGCAGAAGATACCCGCAGAATTTCTTTTGCCGCCGGCAGTGGGCGCAGGTTATGGCGGCATGACCAGCGAGTACAACACGACCGGCTGGCCTGCGGGCGTCGTGCGCGTCGGTACTTCGGTGGAATCGCCGGGATTGCCGCTGGGCATTCACGTCGTGGCACAGCCATGGCGCGATGATGTGGCGATTGCAGCGATGAGCTATATCGAGAAGCAGACGGGTGGGTGGAGGATGCCTCCGGCTTGATTAGCACTTCAGCCACGCCCCACCCCTGACGCGCGACAGGTAAGATACCTCCCGTTCTTCGCACGGGAGCCTCGAACCATGTCCCTCTACGGCCTGTGGATTTTCGCCGCCGTCTACTTCCTCGCCGTCGCCCTGCCCGGCCCCGGCGTTGCAGCCATCGTCGCCCGCACTCTCGCACGGGGCACCACAGGAGCCGCCGCCTTCGTTGCTGGCTTCCTCGTCGGCGACCTCGTCTGGTTTACCTTCGCCGCAGCCGGCCTCGCCGCGCTGGCGCAATCTGCCTACGCCGTGTTCGTCGTCGTGAAATACGCAGGTGTCGCGTATCTGCTGTACCTGGCGTGGCGTCTCTGGACTTCACCAGTGCAGCCCGTAGCAGAAGGCACAGTGGAAAAAGGCCAGAAGGCATCGCAGTTATTCCTCGGCAGCCTGGCGTTGACTCTCGCCAATCCGAAACCCATGGTGTTCTTCCTCGCGTTGCTGCCCACCGTCGTCGCGCTGGAAAAACTCACCCTCATCGGCTTCTTCGAAATAGCCGCCGCCATCAGCATCGTCCTGCCGCTCGTACTCGGTAGTTATGTGATCGCCGCAAGTCGCGCACGCCGACTGTTCCGCAGCCAGAGAGCGATGCGCGCAATGAATCGAGGCAGCGGCGTGGCAATGGCCGGCGCCGCGGCGATGGTAGCTACGCGATGACGCAACTGGCGATCACCATCGACGACGTACTCCAGGCACAACGACGGATTGCCGGCGCCGCTCATGTCACTCCGGTGATGCGCTCGCGTACCGCCGACGCCAACACCGGCGCGCAACTGTATTTCAAATGCGAGAACCTGCAACGCGCCGGCGCATTCAAGTTTCGTGGCGCCTTCAATTCACTGTCGCAGTTTTCGGCCGAGCAGAAACGTCGCGGCGTCGTCTCCTTTTCTTCTGGCAATCATGCGCAGGCCGTCGCGCTGTCGGCGCAGTTGCTCGGCATGAGCGCGGTGATCGTGATGCCGTCCGATGCACCCACAATCAAGATGGTGGCGACTCGCGGCTATGGGGCGGAAGTCATCCTGTACGACCGCTACAACGAAGACCGCGAAGCGATCGGCCAGCGACTGGAGAACGAGCGCGGCCTCACCTTGATTCCGCCTTTCGATCATCCTCACGTAATGGCAGGCCAAGGCACGGCGGCGCAGGAACTGTTCGAACAGTCAGGCGCGATGGACGTGCTGGTCGTGCCACTCGGCGGCGGCGGATTTCTCTCGGGCTGTGCGGTTGCCGCGCATGCCTCGCAACCGAATGCGACCATCGTGGGTGTCGAACCGGCGGCGGGCAACGATGGCCAGCAGAGTTTTCGTAGCGGCAGTGTCGTGCGGATTGCTACGCCCGAAACTATTGCCGACGGCGCACAGACAAACGCACTCGGCACGCACACGTTTCCCGTCATTCGACAACTGGTCGACGACATCGTGACCGTGACCGATGCGGAACTGGTCGACACGATGAAGTTCTTCGCCGAGCGCATGAAGCTACTGGTCGAACCCACCGGCTGCCTCGCCGCCGCCGCGGTTCTCAGCGGCAAGATCGCCGTTGCCGGCAAGCGCGTAGGCATCATGCTCTCGGGGGGCAACGTCGATCTGCAGCGCTTCGCGACGCTCGTAAGTGCCTGAGCGCAGCGGATTATCCCAGCCCGGTCCGACGCTGTTCGCCGATTGCCGCGTTGTATCCCGTCGCGCTGGGTAGAATGAGCCATGGCTGTCAGCGCATTCGACCTGTTCAAAATCGGTATCGGCCCCTCCAGCTCACACACCGTCGGCCCCATGCGGGCCGCGCGGCTGTTCGTGCATCGACTGGGCGCCGATCAGTTACTCGCACGCACCGCGCGGGTGACGGTGGATCTTTATGGATCGCTCGGCCTCACCGGCAAAGGCCACGGCAGCGACAAAGCCGTGCTGCTCGGACTGAGCGGCCACGAGCCGGACAGCGTCGACGTTAATGTAGTGCCCGGCTACCTCGCGGCGATCCGCGAGTCCGGACGGTTGCTGTTGGATAATCAACAGTCGATCGCTTTCGTCGAAAAGACCGACCTCATCTTCAATCGTCGCGAAACCCTGCCCGTGCATGCCAACGGCATGCGCTTCACGGCGTTCGACGAACACGGCGTCGAACTCGCCAACCGCATCTACTATTCGGTGGGCGGCGGTTTCGTGGTCAGCGCCGAAGTCGCCGAGGACGGCGCCGTGCACAAGCGCATTGCGCCGGACACTGCCATCCTCACGTATCCGTTTCACACCGGCGATGAACTGCTCGCGCAATGCGAACGCCATGGCCTGTCCATCTCCGGCGTCATGCGTCGTAACGAGCAGCACTGGCGCAGCGATGCCGAGATCGATGCCGGCCTGCTGAAAATCTGGAATGTGATGCAGGCCTGTGTCGAGCGCGGCATCGCGACGCCGGGCGTTCTACCCGGTGGATATAAAGTGAAACGTCGTGCGCCCGAGTTGCATCGGCAACTAGTAGCGGACCCGCATGCAGCATCGCGAGATCAATTGATCGTGCTCGACTGGGTCAATCTATATGCGCTCGCCGTCAACGAAGAGAATGCCGCCGGCGGTCGCGTGGTCACCGCTCCAACCAATGGCGCCGCCGGCATCATTCCCGCTGTGCTCCACTACTACACGCGCTTCATCGCGGGCGCGAACGATGCGGGCGTCGTCAACTTCCTGCTCACGGCCGCGGCGATCGGCATTCTCTACAAGGAGAACGCATCGATCTCCGGAGCGGAAGTGGGTTGCCAGGGCGAAGTGGGCGTCGCGTGTTCCATGGCGGCGGGCGCGCTATGCGAAGTACTCGGCGGCACACCGCGCCAGTGCGAGAACGCGGCCGAGATCGGCATGGAACATCATCTCGGGCTCACCTGCGATCCGGTGGGTGGACTGGTGCAGATTCCCTGCATCGAACGCAACGCCATCGCCTCGGTCAAGGCGATCAACGCCGCACGAATGGCATTGCGCGGCGATGGCACTCACTACGTGTCGCTCGACAAAGTGATCAAGACCATGCGCGAGACCGGCGCCGACATGAAGACGAAGTACAAAGAAACTTCGCGCGGCGGATTGGCGGTGAACGTCATCGAGTGTTGACTACCTCTCCCGGTTCCCGGGAGAGCAAGGTGGCGCGCTTCGCGCCGGTGAGGGTCTTACGTAGAAATCGCGGGCTCCGACGCGCGTAAGACACATCAGACTCCAGCGGATGGTTGCTAACTGTAACCAAGTGCATCATTCCGGGCCAGCCATCCCACCTAACGGCTTTTTCATGAAACGGGCGCTGGGATCTGCGAGTCTGATTCACGTGCAAGCCCGAAGCTTCCACGCATTCACCACCATCGGTCGCCCGCCATGTCCGTCAAATTTCTGTCTTCCGCCATCCAAGTCTGCCTGCTCGGAGCCAGCGCCCTGCTGCTCAATGGCTGCGTGACCCCGATGGAGCAACCATCGCCGCCGCCGGTTCCACCCGTCGCGGTAGCGCCTCCGCCGCCGAGCACGGAGGTTTACGTTTATCCCAGTCGCGGCCAGACGCCGGAGCAATTGGATCGCGATCGTTACGAATGTCATGCATGGGCGGTGAAGCAGAGTAATTTCGATCCGAGCGAGGCGCGAGTTGCACCTCATCAACGCGTGCAGGTAGTCGCCATGCCGCCTCAAGGCAGTAACGTTCCCGCAGGCGCCGTGACGGGGGCGGTGCTCGGCGCAGTCGTTTCAGGTCATCACGATACCGGTGCTGGCGCAATCATCGGTGCGATGGCCGGAGCTGTCATCGGCGCGGCATCGGATTCTTCGCGACAGCAGGAAGCGACCGCGATACGCAGAACGCACGACGAGCGCGACGCCCAGGTCGCCGCGAGTCAGGAACAGCAGGCTTCGAGTTATCGGCGTGCGATCGGGGCCTGCCTTGAAGGTCGAGGTTATACAGTCAAATGAGCATTCAACGAATCAAGCAAGCAACGATGTTGATGGTAGCCATGTGCGCACTGAGCGGCATTGCGCACGCGGCGGATGATCATCGACGCGATGGTCACGATGGTCCTGGCCGCGGCGGCCCCGACAATCGCGGCGCCGTGCTGGACCATCGCTATAATCACGATCGTTACTATCCGGCGCGCGGCGCATCGATTCGCGTACTGCCGCCCGGTTACTACGCGTCTAACTATCGCGGCTCGCCATACTATTTCCACGGCGGTTCCTGGTACCGGCCTTACAGATCCGGCTACGTTGTCGTGCGACCGCCGCTGGGTATCAGCATCGGCATCCTGCCGCCGTACTATTCGACGGTGTGGTTCGGCGGCGTGCCTTACTACTATGCCGACGATACCTACTATCGCTGGTACCCCGAGCAGCGTGCATATGTCGTAACTGAGCCGCCTGCGTCGGAGAGCAGCGCTACGGTGGCGGCGCCTGCGACGAACACTGACGTATTCATCTATCCTAAGAACGGACAGTCGGAACAGCAGCAGGCCACGGATCGATACGAGTGCCACAGCTGGGCGAAGAAGCAGACGGGCTTCGATCCGACACAGCCGCTGGGCGGCGTGGATGAATCGCAGAGCGCGGCCAAGCGAGCGGATTACCAGAGGGCCGAAGGGGCCTGCCTGGAGGCGCGTGGATATACGGTGAAGTAGTTTTTTGCTATCGCCATCCCGCGCTCACCGACACCTTGAACGTCCGCGTCGGCTGCAGATAAATACGCGGCGTCAGGAACGTAGGATCTGGCACGCCGGGCGAACCGTCCGGCGTGTTGTATTCATCCACGTTCTTGTTATTGAACAGGTTGAGGATGTCGCTACGCACTCGCACGGTGAAAGCATCCAATGCGAATTCCTTCTGGAAAGCCAGGTCGAACTGCTTGAATCCCAGCGTCGTGTCGGGCTTCGCCGGATCCGGGAAGCAGTGGTTCGTATCGACGGCATCCACGCAGTTGTAGCGCTGACTGTACAGCGGCGACGCCAGCGTCCACTTCGCCGACACGTTCACTCCCCACGGGCCGTCATAGATCACTGTCGACACCAACCGGTGCTTCGCCACGCCGGTCGAGGGATGCCAACCATAACCGCCGACGGTCGGATAATCGAATAGGAACGTCTCATCGTCGCTCGCCACGTTGGAGCGATTCTCCGACGCGTCCGAATACGTATAGGCGAGTGTCGCCGACCAGCCCGATTCCGGCGTATATGGCTTCTCGGCCGACAGCAGCACGGCCTTGAGACGCGTCTCGAGTCCATTCTGGCCCAGGAAGAACGAACCGTAACCGGGAATTCCCTTGCTCCACGGCTGTCCGCCCCACGTCGTGTTCGGCAGGCGGAAGGTGCCGTCGGGCCAGCGATTGCCGAGCAGGAACACGATGCCGTCTTCCGACTTGATGTACGACAGCGCGGCTGAAGTCACCCAGTCCGTGTCGCCGAGCAGTACGCGATTGCGCATGCCCACGCTGAACTGGTCCGAGTACGGCGTCTTCAGGTCGTTCTTGATCATGTAGAACTCGCGACCCAGCGACGGATTGGCAGCCACCAGCGCTTGCAACGCACCCGGCTGATAGTACGAAGGATCGAAAGCAAGACAGTCGCCGACGCCCGGCGCGCACGGACTGGTCGAAGTATTGAATGTGCGATTGTAGGTTGGGTAAGTGCCCTTCGACGTTTCGCGCGCGAGGTAGTCGAACACGTTGCGATCGTAGGCACGGCCGGCGCCGCCGAAGATCACGTGACGCTGATCGTCCTGCAGATCGAACGAGAAACCCAGCCGTGGCTGGATGCCATCCTTGAACGCCTTGCGGTTGCGGCCGTTGCTGATGTACCCACTGATGTCCACGCCGCCGAGCGCGAGCGTATCCGCATAGGTCTGTCCGGGCGCCGCAGCGGGATGCCCGGCTTCCGCACTGTTCGTGTCCTGCCTGTCGAAGGCAGCGAGAATGTCCGCTGGTGTCCGGTAGTCGAGAAACGCCGGCGTCTTTTCGTAGTCGTAGCGCACGCCCAGGTTGAGCTGCAATTTGTTGGTCACATCCCAGTCGTCCTGGACATAGACGCCGTACTGGCTGTTCTCCGACTTCACGTTGCGATCGGGCAGCCCTGGCAGTGGCGAGCCGAACACCACGTAGTATGGCGTCGTCAGGTCGCCGAACAGATCGTATGAGAACTTGGGATTGTAGGGCGTCGACTCGAACGAGTTGATCTCGACCTTCTTGTACTTCACGCCGGTCTTGATGGTGTGCGCGCCGAACCAGTCGAAGGCATTGAACGTGATCTCGTCCTGCAAGCCGTAACCCTGCTGCCCCTTGTCCTGGTAATCGTTATTGGCGCCGAACGACAGCACCACGCGGTTACGGTCGGGCCCGTTGGTGAGCTGCTGGCCATAACCGCTCGTCGCCGGGCGCGGGTTGTACTGCGCATCTTCATATGTGATGTGGGCATCGTTGAGAAAAAAGCTGCCCGTATATTGATAACGCAAGTCGTAACGCGCGTCCTTGTTGTCCTTCGCCGTCGCGAAGCTCGCCGAGCTTTCACCGCCGATCGATGTCAACTCGGTTTCATCGCGGATCTTGGCGGTGAGTTCGAACAGATGGGCGTCGCCCGGCGACCAATCGATCTTCCCGAACACCAGGTCCTCCTTGAACGGCGCCGCCGGATTGCCTAGATAGCCCTGATAAGCCGGGGGCAGGCTGGTTACGCCGTTGCCCGGAGTGACACGTCGCGGCGTCTCGAAATTCTTGCGCTCGTAGGTGACGAAGAAATGCATGCGGTCCTGAAGGATGGGACCGCCGAACGCTGCGCCGTACTGTTCCTGCTCCGATGGCGCCTTGCGACCGTCGCGTGCTTCGAAAGGATCGGAGGCACGCAGCGACTCGTTGGTCTTGTCGTAGAAGCCATCGGCCTGGAATTCGTTGGTTCCCGACTTGGTTACCGCCACGATGGCGGCGCTGCTCAACTGGTCGAACTCGGCCTTGTAGTTCGACGTGATGACTTTGTACTCGCCGATCGCCAGCTGCGGGAACGGGTTGCCGCGCGATCCGTCCTGGCCGCTGACACCGCCGCGCAGCACGTAGTTTTTCTGGCCGATACCATCGATGAACACGTTGACCCCATTCGCCGACTGCGCGCCGCTGCGCAATTCCGTTGCACCGGTGTTGTTCGACGCGAACTGCACGCCCGGAACCGTATCCGCGAACTGCAGGAAGTTGCGCGAACTCTGCGGCAGCATTTCGATCTGCTTCAGCGATACGTAGCTGGACACTTCCGAGGTCTTCGTTTCGAACAGCCGCGTCGCCGAGACGGTGACCGACTCGACGGTCTGCGACGTCACTGCTCCGACACCCAGATCCAATGTCGCCGTCTGTCCCACCTGCAGCGCCACCACTTGCGACGACGTTTTGCCGCCGGCTGTCACGTCTACTTTGTAAGGTCCCGGTGGCAATCCCGCGAGCGCGTAATTGCCGTTAGCGCCTGTTTGCACAGAACGGGTGAGGCCTGTCTGAGTATTGGTAGCGGTGACGGAAGCACCGCTCGCGGGCGCCGCGCCGTCTGCTGTCACCTGCCCACGCAGTGTGGCGCTGACCGATTGAGCTGACGCGTAAGGAACTGCGATGAACAGGCAAGTGGCTACAGCAACACGAAGCAGCGAGGACTTAGGTGCCTGGGATGCGAAACGCTTCATTGCATTCCCCCTTGGAACATGGATGTGACCGGTGGACCGGTGACGTCATTCTTTCTTGAAGATTCCCGGAGTACGGATATGCCGCAGCGTTGCCCGTTTCCAACGGGACGCTCGGCACTATGTCTATTCCAAATTCAGCAACTCGGTCGTCGGCAAGAAGTTCCCTGCCGTCGCGATGCGACGACGCGATGGTCGTCCGGGCAATGCATTTGCAACGAGCCGATTCGGCTGTTGACGGTTCAACCGGGGTTCTTACCCTCCTCTCCCGGTGACCGGGGAGGAGGCTGAGAGAGACGCAGACGCGCCATGCGCTTCTAAGGCGCCGAAGTCAGCAGCGGCTTGCTCACTCCGTCCACTCCGACGAGCGCGAGTACCGTCAACAGCACGGTCTGCGGACCGTTCCATGCGTTGAGCGGCTCGTACCATTCCTCCAGCGAATGCGCCTTGTCGCCGCGGCCGCCGCCACTCACTGTCGCAGCGGGAATGCCCAGCGACAAAGGCACGTTCGCGTCGGTGCTCGCAGCGACCAACGTTGGCTCAGGCAATCCGAGCGCGACTGCCGCTTGCAATGCGGCGAGCACCACCGGCGTATCGCTGTTCGCCGTGCCCGCGGGACGATCGCCCAGCAGCTTGGTTTCCACCTTGGTGTCCTGCGAATTCCAGCGCGTGTTTTCATCGACCACGGCCTGGTCCACCAGCGCCAGGATCTGGCGTTCGATGGTCGCAAGTTCGGTGGCGCTGTTGGAGCGCATGTCGATCTGCATCTGCGCCTCGCCGGCAATGGCATTGACTGAAGTCCCACCGGATGCAACGCCGACGGTGAACGTCGTCTTGGGATCGGACGGCGGACGCAACTCGTCGATCAGGGCGATGGCGCGGCCCATCGCGTGAATGGCGCTGGGCACACCGAAGTTGCCGAAGCTGTGGCCACCCGTCGTCTTGAAGGTGACGGACCAGCGCCGGCTGCCGGTGGCGTGATTGATGATCTTGCCCCGTCCCTCGTTGTCGTCGGGCGCGCCGATCGAATCCACGGACAGGAAACCGTCGATGCGCTCGTTGTCCCGGAACAAGGCTTTTACACCGCGCAGGTTACCGAGTCCTTCCTCGCCAACGGTGCCGACGAACATCACGTCGCCCTGCGTGCGGATGGAGTTGTCCTGCATGGCTCGCAGCACAGTCAGCAGCACAGCGAGACCTCTGGAATCGTCCGCAAGGCCGCGACCGTAATAACGACCGTCCTTCTGGCTCACGGTGACATCGGTGCCTTCGGGAAATACTGTATCTAGATGCGCTGACAGGACGAGTGTCGGCCCTTTGCCGCTGCCCTTGCGACGCGAGACCACGTTGCCTTCCGCATCGATAGCCGCGTCGCTCAATCCCAGGGCTTGCAAGCGGCGCACGTAGGCAGCCGCACGCACGGCTTCTTTGTAGGGAGGCGAAGGAATCTGCGCGATGTCGATCTGTTGCTGCAGTGTGGCCGCATCGCTACTGCGTATCTGCGCCAACGCGGCCTTCACATGAGCGTTGGCGGCGATCGCTTTTCTAGCGCGCTCCGCGGCTACCGCACCTTTCGTCGTGCTTTTCTCCGCGGCCTGCACGCTGGCGCCGATGAGGCAACTCGCCACGGCAGCCACTGCCAGGGAACACAGCGAGACATTCATCCGGGTTGCCGCCTTGATCACGCTTCATCCTCATGTCCATTATCGAATTCGTTTTGCCGGGCGTTTCGTCGCCCGCTTCTTCGCAGCCTTGCGGACAGCCTTCACCAACTGTGCCGACGCCGCGGCGGCGTACGCCTTGCGCGCCCAAAGCTTCAACTCATCGCCATCCTCGATGATTTCCGGCGGCACCGTGAAGTAGCTCATCGAATACGCGTCCGGATCGCGCGCCAGCGGCCTGAAGGGCTCGCATTTGCGAGCGAGATAATCGGCGCGATTGGAATCGTCGACCTTGAAATACAAAGTATCGTCGGCGACCAGCGCGAAGAAGGTCTCATCGGCATACAGCCCCACTCCACCGAACATGCGTCGCGTGCGAATCCGTGCGAACGACGCGAGCTGATCGACGAGGTAGGTGAGGTAGTCGGCAGAGACGGCCATGACTGCAGCTTAACAACGACTGAGACGTAGGGAAACGTGCTCCCCCTCCCTGCCACCGCTCATTCGTTCCATGCGATGGCGCGTTCACGCGAGGTGCTATCCTGGCAGACACAATCAAAACTACGCTGGAGACACCATGAGCGACCAAACCACCGGCACCGCTGTGCAGATGCGCACCCTGGTAAAGAAGACTGGCGAACTCGAACTCTCGCTGGTGCGCGTCGCGATTCCCGAACCGGGAGCGGAAGAGGTGGTAGTGCGCATCGAAGCGACGCCGATCAATCCATCCGACCTCGGCCTGCTGTTCGGCACGGCCGATATGACGACCGCGAAAGTGACCGGCACCCCGGACAGCCCGGTGGTCACGGCAGACATTCCCGAGAAACTCATGCGCGCCATGGCGGGCCGGGTGGACCAATCGATGCCGGTGGGCAACGAGGGCGCCGGTGTGGTCGTGAAGGCCGGTTCATCGGCCGCTGCTCAAGCGCTGCTCGGCAAGACCGTCGCCATCCTGGGCGGTGCGATGTATGCGCAGTACCGGGCCGTCAAAGCAATGCAATGCCTGGTGCTCCCCGAAGGCACGTCGCCTGAGGAAGGCGCATCTTGCTTCGTCAATCCGCTCACCGCGCTGTGCATGCTCGAGACCATGCGACGCGAAGGTTATACCGCGCTCGTGCACACCGCCGCGGCTTCCAATCTCGGACAGATGCTGAATCGCCTCTGCATCAAGGACGGCGTCACGCTCGTGAACATCGTTCGCAAACAGGAGCAGGAAGATCTCCTGCGCAAGCTCGGCGCCACCTGCATCTGCAATTCCAGCTCGCCCACGTTCATGGACGACCTGACGAAAGCATTGATCGCCACCGGCGCCACCCTCGCCTTCGACGCCATCGGCGGCGGCAAACTCGCCGGGCAGATTCTCACCTGCATGGAGAATGCGGCCAACGTGAACGCGAAAGAGTACAGCCGCTATGGATCGACGGTTCAGAAGCAGGTCTACATTTACGGCGGCCTCGATCGCAGTCCCACTGAACTGGCTCGCAGCTATGGCATGGCCTGGGGCGTGGGCGGCTGGCTGGTCACGCCGTTTCTCCAGAAGATCGGCGCGGCGGCGGCACAGAAACTTAGGGAACGCGTCGCCGGGGAACTCAAGACGACGTTTGCGAGCAGCTATACGAAGCGCGTGTCGCTGGTCGAGGCGCTGCAGCTCGAGAATATTGCGGTGTATGGGAAGACAGGGACGGGGGAGAAGTATTTGATTACGCCGAATTCTTAGTTTCCTCTGGCGGGGCTTCGCCGCCTCAAGCGAAGCTCACCGCTCCACCCGCGCCTGCACCATACCCAACTCATCCGTCATCACCTGCCGCATCCCTTCCGGCAATCCAAGCTTGAGCGCCGCCTCGATCAACTCGGCCCCGCGCCGCTCGTCGTATCGCGATGATTTCGGATCCGCATAGATCGCTCCCAGGTTCGCCATCGCCGGTGCGTACCTCTGCCCCGCTGCGCGCGTCAGCAACTCGAACGCCGCTTCATCATCTCTCGGCACGCCGAGCCCATGCTCATAGAGCAGAGCCAACTTGTTCTGCGCTCGAGGATCGCCCGCATCGGCTAGCGGTTGCAGCCAACGCGCCGCCATCACATAGTCACGCGGCACGCCTAGCCCGTTGAAATAAGCAGTGGCGATGTTGTTCATCGCGCTTGCCGAGCCCTTCTCGGCGCCGCGACGATACCAATCGACCGCAACGGCATAGTCCTGCGGCACGCCATAGCCCATGGCATTGAATATACCGAGGCGATTCATCGCTTCGGCATGCCCGTCCTCCGCCGCGACCAGGTACCAATAAAGCGCCTTCGTGTAATCGCGCGGAACCGCCTTGCCGTTTTCGTAAGTCAGGCCGTAAGCGAACGCCCTGTCCGCACCGATGTGCTGCTTGTCTGTCGTCTTTACGGTCACCGGCCCCGCCGACTCGGCAGCTACGGCACTGCCGGCAATACCCAACGCAGCGAGCGCTGCGATCATCCAACCCGTCTGTTTCTGTGTCTTCATGTCTCTCTCCTGGCATGAAGCGTGGACCTGCGCGCGACGCGGATAAATCGGCGGCGCTCCATCAGTCTCATGCGGAGGATTCATGAATGTCCGAGCATCCCGTCTCGAAGACGCTGCGAGTATGATGCCGCGTCTGGTTCCCCCGTAAGCCGACGACCGACAGCACAGGATGCGCAAGAAGCAAAGATCCATCAGCATCGACGGCGAGAAGCAGCTCGATTCACAGAATGTCGCGCTCGAATTCGAGACTGCGGTGCAGGGGTTGCTGCAGGCCCATCCTGGCGAATCCGGCGCGCGGCTGCTTCCCGATGGCCTGGAAGCCTTCGCCGTTCGTACGCACAGTGCACGGCTCGCACGCCACAGCCTCGATGTGCAGACCTACATCTGGCACGACGACGCCACCGGCCGTTACATCGTCCGCGAACTGGTGCGTGCCGCCGACCGTGGCGTGCATGTACGCGTGTTGCTCGATGACATGGACGCCCGGCCGCGTGATGTGACCCTGGCAACGCTCGACCGGCATCGACGCATCGAAGTGCGCATGTTCAATCCGTTCCGCACGCGATCCGGGTTTCTGCGTACGCTCGCCGAACTGTCACAACGCGGCTCCCGCCTGAATCACCGCATGCACAACAAGGCGTGGATCGCGGATGCGCAGCTCGCCATCGTCGGCGGACGCAATATCGGCGACGAGTATTTCGCCGCCAACACCGAACTGAACTTCATCGATCTCGACGTGCTGCTGCTGGGACCGGCGGTCGCGCAGGCGCAGCGAGAATTCGAACGCTACTGGAATTCGTCGCTATCCAAACCGATCAGCCGCCTGGGTAGATACAAACGCGCCTTACTGAATACACGACGCCTGCGTGCGTCGCTGGAAGCGAGCGCAAAGAACGCGGCGTCTGCCGGATTCGGTGCGGCCATCGATGCGCAGAATGGTTCGCAGTCCTTGCTGGGTCCGGGATTCATCTGGTCCGCCAATGTGCGCGTGGTCGCCGACGATCCGCAGAAAGCGCTCGCAGGCGAACATCGGGAAGCGTCGAAAGTGTTGGAAACCATGGTGGCCGAGATTCAGGCAACGACGCGTCGCCTGTTGATGGTGTCTCCTTACTTCGTCCCCGGCATCGGCGGCACGGTCGCGCTGCGACGCTTGGCTCGTGAAGGCGCCGAGGTCGCCATCCTCACCAACTCTTTGTCAGCAACTGACGTGGCCGCCGTTCATAGCGGCTACGCGAGATACCGCATTCCCCTGCTCGAAGGCGGCGTACGCTTGTTCGAAATGAAACTCGCGCCCGTCTTCGAAGACACTCACACCCGCTTCCGTCTGGGCTCATCCCGTGGCAGCCTGCACACGAAAGCCATGGTGCTGGATGGCGAACGTGTGTTCATCGGCTCATACAACATCGACCCGCGCTCGGCGAATCTCAACTGCGAAATGGGCGTATGGATCCGCAGCCCCTCGCTCGCCCGCGACCTGGAAGAAGGCTTCCGCAGCGGTGTCGATCCACAGCGCGCTTATGCATTGAGCGTAAAGGCTTCACGACTGACATGGATCGAACAGTTGCATGGACTGGAGATCCGCCACTTCCGCGAACCCAACGCGGGCTGGTGGCGACGACTGATCACGCGAGTGCTGGAGCAATTGCCGATCGAGGCGCAGTTGTAAGCAAAGACTGCTGCTGCGAGTCTCGCTAGATTGCACACCATCGAACTGAAAACGGACTACGCCATGAGCGCCGGAACCGGCCTGCCTCGAACATCGTTCTTATGTTCGATATCGCACAGATACATACTTACCCGAAAGTAGATTGCGCGATCGCCCGACTGCTCTGCGTCCCGCCCCCCGAGGAGTTCACATCGATGGTTTCCTCAACGCTTCCCCGACAGAATCAGTTACTTGCAGCCTTACCGGACGCAGCCCTGCAGCGCTGGCTGCCGCACCTCGAAGCTATCGACATGCCGCTCGGCAAGGTGCTCTACGAATCCGGCGATACCATGCAGTGCGTGTATTTTCCGACAACCGCCATTGTCTCCCTGCTCTATGTGATGGAGGACGGTGACTCGGCGGAAATCGCCGTCGTCGGCAAGGACGGCGTTGTCGGTATCTCGCTGTTCATGGGCGGCAACTCGACGCCGAGCCGTGCGGTCGTGCAGAGCGCCGGACGCGGATATCTCCTCGATGCACGCTACATCAAGGAGGAATCCAACATAGCCGGACCGGTGCTGCATCTCTTACTGCGCTACACGCAGGCTTTGATTACGCAGATGTCCCAAACCGCCGTCTGCAATCGACACCACAGCCTGGATCAGCAGCTGTGCCGCTGGCTGCTGTTGAGCCTGGATCGTCTCCCCGGCAAGGAACTGGTGATGACGCAGGAGTTGATTGCGAACATGCTCGGAGTCCGGCGCGAAGGCGTCACGGAAAGCGCACTTCGTCTACAAAGCGCCGGCGTGATCAGCTATGCCAGGGGACACATCACGGTGCTCGACCGGCCAGCGCTGGAGCGGCGTACGTGCGAATGCTACGCAGTGGTCAAGAAGGAGTACGACCGACTGCTAGGCATGAGCGCGCCTGCTTCGACGGGCACTTCAACGAAGATTCGCGTCTGACATGGATCGGGCAAGTGCACAGCCGAGATACGATATGCGCGCGAATCTATACGAGTTGGTGACGACGCCCTCAACTCGTCAGCGCGCCTTCCCGTTCGACGCATGCAACCCGCTGCATCACCGCGATCAGCGCACTCGATGGATCCGCCGGAAGCTCGATGCAACGCCATGCCACGTAACCGTCGGGACGCACGAGCGAAGCTCCGGTGGCGCCAACTCCGAATGCTGCGAGAAATGCCTGAGGATCGGTCACATCCGGGCTGGACGTCGCCGATGCACTTCCAAGCTTGACGCAATTCAGTTTCAGTCCGAGCTTCTCTGCGCACGCAGCGGCAGCGACGCGCCAACGATCGTCTTCGGTCAGCAGCACCCAATCGGGTTGGACCAGATCGAGCGTCGATGAGCGAACGCCTTCCACTGTTACCCATATGTGCGGCGCGCGAGTGCCAGGCTGTCCGGCCCACTGGTCAGGGCGCATGGCGGGTGGTAACTCATGGCCTGCGCCGACTACTGCAGTCGATCGATACAGCTGCCCTAGCTCCATTGCATGATCTTCGATCAGAGGCACTTCTTTATCGCTGGGCCTCGCGACTCTCGCGTAGTCGGGCCGATTGAAGATCTGTCCATGCCGTAGCCAGGCTATCGGCCTGCGCTCGGCATCGTAGGTATCGAGCAATCCAGGCGTGGACGCGCCGGATAGTACCGACGCGAGTTTCCAAGCGAGGTTGTGCGCATCCTCGATGCCGGTATTCGCTCCGTAACCGCCGCGGGATGGAGGAAGCTGATGCGCGGCATCGCCGATCAAGAACACTCTGCCGGCTGAGAACCGATCGGCGATCAGCGCGCCTAACTCCCAGCGACCCGTGGTGATGATCTCGATATCCACATCCGAGCGGCCGATGGCGCGCGTCACCATCGCTTTCAGAGTGGATTCATCGCGCTCCTCGTCATCCGGGAACATGAGCAGCCAGCGGCCGTCGCGATACGTGGTCAACATCGCCTTGAAGTCCGGCTGTTCGATCTCGAACTGACTGACGCCGGATTCCAGGTACTGATCGAGCGGCGCGCGAAAGAGAACGCTGCGCAGCGTCTGGATGGGACCGCGACCATCGCGTTCGATATGCAGCGCTTGTCGCACGCCACTGGAATGTCCATCCGCCGCAATCAGGTAATCCGCCGTGAGCGAATACTGGCGGCCATCGGGTGCTCGAAGCGATGCGATCACGCCATCGCCATCCTGCTCGAACGCCAGCAGCGAGGTCGAGAGCCGGACATCGGCGCCGAGTTCGATAGCTCGGGTCCGAAGAATGGGTTCGAGGCGATCCTGTGCGAGCGCTGCGCCCGTGCAGGGCGAGTATTCCAGCTGTTTCGGGGGCTGCTTGGTTGCATCGACCGGGGTCCACTGCACCTCATCGGTCGCCCACTTGCCGGCGAGACTCTCGACTTTCAGTCTCCGAGGCCGCCCCGAACCTGGCGGCACCTGGGGAATCAGCGAACCCAGCCCGACTGCGCGGCAGAGCTCCATCGTTCTGGTAGTGAAGCCGACGGCGCGCGGATGCGGGGAGCTGCCCGGATGCCGTTCGACCAGGACGACGGGAACGCCTTGCCAGGCCAGGAAAACTGCGACCGATAAGCCGGCGAGGCCACCCCCAACGATCACTACCGAGGTTTTCCCTGTTTCCATTACGTTGTCTCTGTCCGGTACGATGTATGTGTCGATACACTGTATCGACACATACGGCATCTGGTCAAGGGCGCGATTGCCGGTCAAGATGGCGTATGAACATTCCGCCCGAGAGAGCCGCTAAAAAAACCGCAACGCTGTGGGAGCGTCCGGAGCCCGCAACGCGTCCTGCCCCCAGTCCGTTGAGCAGAGAAAAGATCGTGGGCGCTGCCATTGCCATCGCCGATATGGATGGTCTCGAAGCGGTGTCGTTGCGCAAGGTCGGTGCTTCGCTCGAAGCCCGGCCGATGCGCTTGTACACCTACCTGTCAACGAAAGAGGAGCTGCTCGATCTCATGGTCGATGCTGTCTTTGGCGAGACTTACGGCGAGACGACTTCGCTGCCGTCGGCGCAGAGCGATTGGCGCGATGCTTTGCGTGCTTTCGCTCACCGCACGCGGCAAGCCTGTCGGAAGCATCCGTGGTTCATCGAATTGTTAGCCGGGCGACCGCATCTAGGCCCCAATGCACTGGCGCATCTGGAAACGACACTGGCGCACCTCAAAGATGTGCCCGAGTTCGATGACATCGATGCGGTCATGCGAGCCCTGAGTACCGTCAAGGCCTACACCGTTGGCGCGATTCAATGCGAGACCAGCGAACTCAAGAGCGGCTCGACCAAGGCGCAGTGGCAGGAGGCCTGGTGGCCGTACCTCGAGCGACGCATCGCCACCGGCCGCTTTCCCATGCTCGCGAGAGTCATTCGCGACGCGAGCCATCCATCGCTGGATGCGGTGTTCGATGAAGGACTGGAAACGGTGCTGGCGGGGATCGAGACGAGGCTTAAAGGCTGATCGTCTTCACAACCGCTTCGCCAGATCCGCCAGGTCCGTTCCATCGTCGTCGATCGAGATTTCGATCGGCTCTTTCGATCTCGCCGGTGCTTTAGACGGTGCCACTGTCACGGCTGGTGGCGTTGGCGAAACGGCGCTGCG
>JBEVKB010000088.1:0-3716 GCA_040509875.1 Steroidobacteraceae bacterium
CTTGAAGCTCCCGGGCAAGTCATCGAGATTCGCACCGCTCGCTGCGATGTTGGAATGGGCCCAGGCACTGGCGTGCGAGGCGTAGGTGGGCTCGATCACGATGGCATTTTCGACTGCCAGCAGGTGCGGCAGCAGTCGCACCGCCGATTCCGTTCCGCCCACGGCCGCAATACCTGCTGACATACTGACACCGAACGCTGCGCCTGCAATCGCTTCCAGCTCCTGCAAGGCCGTCGGTTCCGGCAACCGGTTACGCGCCAACTGTGTGGCGTAAGGCGCCGGATATGCTGTTGGATTGATACCCGTGGAAAGATCGATCCACGCAGTCGTGACTTGCGGATACAGCGCTCGCGCGATGCACAGGCGGCCTCCGTGCCGCCCGAAACTGGCAATTGCGTCGTCGATGTCAGGCATCAGAAGGTCTGCCTCGCGCCGATGAATGCACCGCGGCCCGTCGTGCCGTAGCTAAGTATGGTCTCGTAGTCTTCGTCGAACAGGTTTTCGATGCGGCCGTACACTTCCAGCTTGTCGGAAACCGCGAAGGACGCTCGCAGCTCCACCAACGTGTACGCATGCAGCCGCAAGGTGTTCGAAGGATTCTCGAAGCTATGTCCGACGCGTTGCGCGGCCAGAGTAGTTTGCAATCCCAGCGGCCATCGATAGGTCACTTCGACGTTAGCGGTTTCGCGCGGGCGTCGTGCCAGCATGCGACCGAAGTTGGCGCTGCCGCGGGCGGCGTTCTCGGATCGCAGGCTGGTGAAGTTGCTGCTGACGTTCAGCCGTTCGCCGATGTCTGCATTGACGCTCAGTTCGACGCCGTCGGCAGTGGCTTTCTGGATGTTGTCGTAGTAGCCGTCGGGCTGCACGCTGCAACGTGCCGATGCCACTGCGAAGCAGGAGACGAAGTCGATCATGTTGTCGGTGTCGCGCTCGAAGTAGACGGCCGATGCTGTGACCGCGCCACCCAGCAGTCGCTGCTCGACACCGGCGTCCCAGCTCTTGGCGGACTCGGGTTGCAGGTCGGTGTTGCCGTATTCACTGAACAACTGGAACAGTGTCGGCGCCTTGAAGCCTTCGCCATAGTTCGCACGCAGCAGGGTCGAGTCCGTCACCGCCCAGGCTACGCCGGTCTGCGCCGTGGTGTTGCCACCGAACGTATCGTGATCGTCATGTCGTACGCCGGCGCTGAGCGTCATTGCTTCCACGGGCGAAACCTGCGCCTGGAAATATACGCTGTCGATACGCACAGAACGATCCAGCGGCACAGGTCGTGGATTGAAGATGGAAGGCGATGCCGTGCGCAATTCGGAGCGCTCCGACTCGAGTCCGAAAACGCTCTGGATGGCGTCGGTGACCTGCAGCGTTCCCTGGTATTCCCAGCGCCGGTTGCGACCGGAGGAGTCGAAGGTGACGGGCACGGTGGAGGTGGGGTCGTAGTTCTCGTGATCGGTGTCCGTGTAAGCGAAGCCGATGCGGTTGTGCAGGCGATTTCCTAAGGCGGCGACGTTCAAGCCGGCATAGGACACCAGTTCTTCGGTGTAGCCGTATTCACGGGAATCTCCGAAAGAAAAAGGCGGCGTCGCAAGAAAGCCGTCGAAATCGGCAGTGCCCTTCGACCAATTGGAGCGCAGCTCGGCGCAGATCGCATCGGTGAGTTGGAGAGCCCCGCGCGCGTTCCAGCCGACACTGCGAAAGCCGTCATCCTCCCGGCCGCCGAGGTTTTCGTCGAACGCGGAGACGCCATCGGTGGTGAGATAGTTACCGCCGAGCCGCCACGAAAATCTATCGCTGCCGGCCTCCGCGCGAGCGCTGAAATCCAGCGTGTCGCGCGAGCCGCCTTCGGCTGATGCATGAAATGCCAGCGGTCCCTGCGGCAGCGAACTGACGATATTCACCACGCCGCCGATTGCCTGGCTACCCCACAAAGTGGATTGCGATCCGCGCAGCACTTCGATGCGCGAGACTTCGCTGTTGAGCAGGTTGGCGAAGTTGTAGCCGCCGCCGGTGGACGATGGATCGTTGAGCTTGACCCCATCGATGAGCACCACCGTGTGATCTGCCTCGGCGCCGCGGATTCGCAGTGACGTGGTCGTGCCAAGCCCGCCATTGCGGGATACGGCGACACCGGCGGTGGTGGCGAGCAGGTCGGAAACGGCTGTTTTCTGGCTGCTGCGGACAGCACTTGCTTCGATGACGGTCGCGTCCACGGCGACGCGCTCCAGCGGCTGTTCATGGCGCGTTGCCGTCACGATGACCTGGTTGACTGACGCGGTCGAGGGATCGGGAGCAGCGACGGCGATGCCGGTAGAGAGAACGCAGATGGCGAGCGCGGGTGCGCTGCGAAGGAGTGGATTCACGGACATTCCTCGAGTGAAGAGACCCGCACGGGTGCGTTTTCAACGAAAACGTACGACTCGTGCTCCATCGCCTCTCGGGAATTCCCGCTCTCCCAGCGCGCCCCGGCCGGTTGATGGACGACAGCGACAAGCAGGTCTCCTGGCTCGCGGCTCCAACCCGTGCATCACCTTCCCGGACCCTTGCAGATCCAGTGGCATTCGATGCTGGGCATACCGTTTACAGTTGCGGGGGCAGCCCGGGTGTTGCACCCGAGTTCCCTTTTCATTCCCGTACGGGAAACTTGTCACGCGCGGCAAGGATGCGGGGAAGCGTTTACGGCGTCAACTTGCTTCGCTCTTACCTCTTTTACCTCTCCCGGTTTTCGGGAGAGCGCACGTAAGAGCGGGAGCGCGGGTGGGCCCTCCCGGCGAAGCCGGCAACGCGAAGTCAAGAAGCCATCGAAACCCGCACCACTTCGCCCGACGCAATCTGCCATTCCCACCGTTCCGCCGCGCTCAATCCCAGGATCAAACACCGCAGTATCCGCAGACTTCCTCCGTGTGCGATCACCGCATGACGCCCGCTTCTTGGCTGCAACTCGGCATTGAACCAGTGATGCACCCGCTGCCACATCGCGCGTTCGTTCTCGCCGTTCGGCGGACTGCGTTCCCACGTATCCGCCGCCCATGGATCGCTGTGTTCACGCGGAATGTCTATCCATTGCTTGCCTTCCCAATCGCCGAAATCCAGCTCCAGCAGGGCAGGCGACGTGGCAAGCTCAACGCCATCGCGAAGCGCCAGCGCACGACCCAGCAACTCGCAGCGGCTGGAAGTACTGGAATGCACGAAGTCGCAGGTGGGAATGTTCGCCAGCGTCGTGGCGATATCCTTTTGCGCAGTGGCGGCGAGCGGCACGTCGGACCTGCCGTAGCAGGTGCCCCGGATGACCGCCGTCTGCGTGTGTCGGATCAGAAAAATTTCCATGTGATGAGCACTGCGAGGAGAAAAGAAATTTCGGTGAGCTGCTGGGTCGCCCCGAGCGTATCGCCGGTGTAGCCGCCCAGCCGTGACGTAAACCATCGCAGCAACCACGCAAGCATGCACACTGCCAGCGCGATTCCCGCCAGCCCACGCATTCCACATAACACGGCCGGAAATAGCCCGAAGGCAGTGGCGATGCAGAACTGTAGCGGGCTCATCGATTGCACCGCAACTTTTGCTCGCGATTGCGACAGCTTGCCCGCATAACGGCGACGCCAGATGATGACCACCGACCACCATAGCGACACGTAATGCGCAGCGACCAAGGCCGCGCACGCTGACATCACCGGCATCGCGTTGAGCGCAGCGAGTTTGACGAGCACTACCAGCAACAGCGC
>JBEVKB010000089.1:0-22232 GCA_040509875.1 Steroidobacteraceae bacterium
GCCTTGATCAGGGCTTCTGCGTCGCGTATCACCACTTTGAGATCCTCGATGAGTTTGTCGGTGTTCACTTCGGTATTCATTGATCCACTCCTGCTCGATTCATGTACGGGCTCGACCCAAAAAATTCTTGCCGCCGGCTTGCGGCCGCACGTCCGCACCAATGCGCCACCTGCGCCAGCTGCGCCTCTATCGAACGCACTCCCCGGGTCGAACGTTCGCTCAGGCGGCTACGATACGCGACCTGACACCCGGCGTCGGTACTGAGTGATAGCATTGCGGCATGCAACCGACGAATACGCTGCCCCGCGCAGTAGCACCCCGCGACCGTTTCTATGCGCGCACCTTCGCACTGGCCGCCGCCGTCATTCTCGGCATCGCTTTCTACCGGATCATCCAGCCCTTTCTCGGGCCGCTGGTGTGGGCGATGTTCATCGCCTTCCTGCTCAATCCGCTGCATCGGCGCCTGACCGTCACCTTCCGCAATAAGCCGCAGATGTCGGCTTTCGCGCTGACCATGCTCACATTGGTGGTATTCGTCGGTCCGCTCACGGCGCTCAGCGCAGCCTTCGCGAGCCAGGTCGGCGAGCTGATCCAGTACGCGCAAAACACCGTTGCAGACCGCCCCAACGTGCTGGATGTCACCAAGGTTCCGTGGGTCCGGGACGCACTCGCCTGGCTGGACACCACTTTGGACATCAACACTGCGCAGGTCCGCGGGTGGTTCGTGCAGGGCACCCAGGAATCGCTGCAATGGCTGGCCGGCTTCGGCGGCAAAGTCTTCGTCGGCGCCATCGGCACCGTGTTCGGCTTCGTGCTGATGCTGTTCATCCTGTTCTTTTTCGTGCGCGACGGCGATGAGATGCTGGCCACGACCAAGGACCTGATCCCCATGTCCCGCGTCTACAAGCAGCGGCTGTTCGATCACGTGGCATCGGTCACCCGCGCGATGGTCATCGGCACCGGCGTCACTGCATTGATCCAGGGCGCCCTGGTCGGCATTTCGTTTCTGATCGTGGGGCTGCCCTCGCCGCTGGTATTCGGCGTCATCGCCGCGATCGTGTCGTTGCTGCCGTTCGGCGGAACCGCTCTCGTGTGGGTGCCTGCCGCACTCGCGCTGGCGGGACAAGGCCGCTGGGGCGCGACGATTTTCATGGTCGTGTGGGGCGCGGCACTGGTTTCGCTGGTCGATAACGTGGTGCGGCCGATGCTGGTATCCCGCGGCGCGAAGGTGGGAACGTTGACGGTATTCATTGGCGTGCTGGGAGGCATTGCTGCATTCGGTGCGATCGGCCTGTTCCTCGGTCCGGTGGTGCTGGCGCTGATCATTGCGCTCATCCGCTTGATGCTCGAGGTGCGCCGCTCTGAAAGCGGGGGCGTAAATCAGTGAGCTCACCGTCGCTGCGTATCGCCACGCGGGCAAGCCGGCTCGCGCTGTGGCAAGCGGAATATGTCGCCGCACAATTGCGGGAAGCACACGCCGGCCTGGAAGTCGTGCTGGTGCCGATGAGCACACAGGGCGACCGCGTCACCGATCGTTCGCTGGCACAGATCGGCGGCAAGGGCCTGTTCATCAAGGAACTGGAAGTCGCGCTGGAAGAAAATCGCGCGGACATCGCCGTGCATTCCATGAAGGATGTGCCTACCGAAATGCCCGAAGGCATGACGCTCGCAGCCATGCTGCCTCGTGCCGATCCACGCGACGCATTCGTTTCGCGCAGTTTCCCGGCGCTCGACGCGTTACCGCTGAATGCGCGCGTCGGCACCTCCAGCCTGCGTCGACAATGCCAACTCAAGGCAGCGCGGCCCGACCTGCAAATACTGCTGCTTCGCGGCAACGTGGAAACGCGGCTGCGCAAACTCGATGAAGGACAATACGACGCCATCATCCTGGCCAGCGCCGGACTGATCCGCCTGGATCTCGCCCATCGCATCACGCACACAATCGATTTCGAGCGTTCGCTGCCCGCGGTCGGCCAGGGCATCGTCGGCATCGAATGTCGCAGCGACGATCAGCGAACCCTGGATCTCGCGGGTGCGCTGAACGATGCGGCGGCATGGACCTGCTGTGACGCCGAACGTGCATTCGCGCTGCGGCTGCAAGGCAGTTGTCAGTCTTCAATTGCCGGCTATGCGGAGATCTTCGACGACGAACTGCATTTGCGCGGCGTGATCGGATCCGCCGACGGCAGCGAGATGTATCGCGGCAGTGTGCGGGGCCCGAAGCTCGATGCGCATTCGCTTGGCATGCAACTCGCGGACAGGTTACTGGGCCAGGGCGCCGGTGCATTGCTGGCCGCACAGCGCGAGGCTGCACTTTGATTCCACTGGTCGTACCGCCATTGCAGGGAATCGCCGTCCTGGTCACACGACCGGCGGCGCAGGCCACTTCAGTGGCGGCTCGCATCCGGCAGCTGGGCGGTGAAGCGATCCTGCTCCCCGCAATCGCCATCGAACCTATCGCCGTTGCCGTGCCCGGCGAACACGACCTGGCGATCTTCGTCAGCAGCAATGCGGTCGAGCACGGCGCCCACCTCATCGCCACGCAGGCATCGTTGCGAGTTGCGGCGATCGGTAAATCGACCGCTGCGGCGTTGACTGCATTGAATATCGCCGTGGACCTGTTTCCCGACACCGACTCCCGCAGCGAGACATTGCTGGCTCATCCGGCGCTCGATCTTGCCAGCGGCGCCCGCGTACTGATTGTTCGCGGCGTCGGCGGACGGACACTGCTGCAGGAATCGTTGGCCGCTCGCGGCATGCAGGTCGCGGTGCTCGAAGTGTATCGCCGCGTCCTGCCACCAGCAGACCCCGCGCTGCTGGCATCTTTGGAGAATCTCTGGAGCGCCGGGGAGCTCAACATCGTGACGGTGACCAGCGTCGAGACATTGACCAACCTGGTTGCGCTACTCGGCGACAAGGGATTTCTATGCAGGGTTCCCCTGTTAGTAGCGAGCGCGCGTATCGCGGAAGCGGCGATGACGATGGGATTGCGGGGCGAAATCGTTCTGGCGCGCGGCGCCGACGACGATTCGTTGGTTGGCGCATTGAGCTACTGGCAAGCGCGTGAACGTAGCGCTGCTTGACGAACACCCACGCAGCTCACAGCCGCAACGACCCCGCATGTTAGGATAAGTACCGATTTTCGCCGCTCGTTGGCAGTGATCCATGGCCGATATCGTCCCGGAAATGACGCCGGTTGCCGCGTCGAGAGAACAACTCCCCAATCGGCGCGTGCATTCGTACAGTCGCTTGACCACAGCCATCGCCGTGCTCGGGCTCGCGACAGCTGTGTACGCGCTAATGCGCCTGGATTCGACGCGCGATCGCGTCGATCGGATCAATGACATCGCGCGACAGGCGCAAGCGGACCGGGAATCGCTGCATGCCGAACTGCGCGCCATTGCGACTCGCGAGCGGCAGGGCCAGGCCGAAGTCGCCCGCCAATTCGATGCGCTGAAGAATGTGCCGCGACAGGTCCAGGACTTGGGCGCAGCCGTAGAGGAATTGCATGGACGCACGGAAGGACCGCAACGTGCCTGGTCGCGCGCCGAGGCGCTCTACCTGATGGAGATCGCACAACGCAGCCTGTCGTTGCATCGGGATGTGGCAACGGCAATCGTGGCATTGCAGTCCGCCGACTCGCGCCTGTCAGCGCTGCACGAGCCGTCCGTCACTGCCACCCGTCAGCAACTGGCGCGAGAGATCCAGGCGCTGCGCAGTGTCGACCTGCCTGACATCACCGGCATCGTTGCCCGCCTCGGCAGTGCCGAAGAACAGGCCGGACGCGCTCCGATCAAAGGCGTCGTCGCACTCGAACGAGCAGCGAATGGTCCGGCAGTACTTCCTGAAGGCTTCTTCGCTCGCGCACGTGCAGTTGCGCTGCGTGCGCTCGCATCGTTGATCAGTGTCCGCAAAGTCGACGACAGTTCCGGCAACGTCGTGACGCTCGATGAGGAACTGGTGCGCCGTCAACACCTGCAATTGCTGTTGTTCACCGCGCGCAGCGCCGTTGCAAGACACGACGGCCCCGCCTACCGCTCCTCGCTCGCAGGCGCGCGTCAGTGGCTCGGCCAGTTCTTCGAACTCTCCGATCCGGCCAATCGCGCGCTGCTGCAGGAGATACAGCTGCTGGAGCCCATCAATATAGATCCGACGCTGCCGGATATCTCGTCGTCGGCGCGGACATTGCAGCAGCTGGCACCTGCCCTCGGAGCGGCTTCATGATGGTCGTATTGCGAATCGCCCCATGAAGCGCGGTATCTACTTCGCCGCGGCACTGATCGCCGGCGCCTTGCTCGCACAGTTTCTGCTTGCCGATCCGGCCTATGTCGCCATGCGCGTTGCCGGACGACTGGTTGAAATGTCCGGCGTCACGTTCGTGCTGCTGCTCATCGCCGCATGGTTCGTATTTCGGCTGATCGGCCGCATCGTGAATACACGACGCCTGTGGAGCGAAGCCCAAGTGCAGCGACGCCAGGATCGGGCACGTCGCAGCCTGTCGCGCGGCTTGCTGGAATTGTCGGAAGGGAATTGGGAAGCCGCCGAAGATACTGTCATGCGCTCGGCGCGCGACGCCGACTCGCCAGCAGCTCACTACATGGTGGCAGCGCGTGCGGCAGAGTTGCTCGGGGCAACTCAACGTCGCGACGAAATCCTCGCGCGCGCCCTCGAATCATCGACGGAACGGCGTGCGCCGGCATTGATCACGCAAGCCGAGATGCATCTCAAGCACAAGCAACTGCAGGCCGCACAAGCAGCACTCGAGCAGCTCGATGCCACCGGCGAACAGAATGCGCGCGGACTGTTGTTGCTCGCCGGTGTGTTTCGGCAGACCGGCAACTGGGAACGGCTGCAGGCACTCGAACCACGCCTGCGCAGTACGCGGGGAATCAGCACGCAAGTCGCGGATGAAACCGTCACGCAGATCTACCTCGATCGGCTGAAAGCAGCGGGCACGGCGATGGATGCGAAGCTGCTCGCGAGTGCGTGGAAGCAGTTACCCAAGTCACTGAGTCAGACTCCCGAGATCGTCGGTGCCTATGCCCGTGCCGCGATGGCGTGCAACGACCACGCCGCTGCCGAAACACAGTTGCGAGCATTGCTGGGACGTCAGTGGGATGAATCGGCGGTCACCATCTACGGCGACATCGAAGCCGCCGAACCGCTCGAAGTGTTGGAGCGGGCCGAACAGTGGCTGCCCAAGCATGCCGAAGACGCTGCGTTGTTGCTCACGTGCGCGAGGCTGTCGATGCGTGCCGAACTTTATGGCAAGGCGCGCACTTACCTCGAAACCAGCATCGCGATCCGTCCGCGCCTCGAGGCTTACCAGCTGCTGGCGGCGTTGATGGAGCAACTGGGCGAGCGCGACCGTGCGATCAAGGCGCTAAACGATGCGCTGGTGCATGCACTGGGCCGCAAGCCGAACCTGCCTAAGATTCGTGTGCGCCGGCTGAGCAACCGCCGACACATGGAGAGGAGAAAGGACTAGCCTGGGAGGAAGACGCCGGGATTGGAGCCAAGTAGCTCCCGCCTGCCTGCGCCGAACTCCCGGATCCTAAGTTCCTTGCTTGCCACATGCGCGCGCGAATCACCCTCCTGCCGGCCCAGCAGGTCATCGTTACCGAAGACGACGAGACCATTCTCGACGCAGCCCTGCGCGCCGGAGTCAACCTGCCGCACAGTTGCAGAGGCGGTCATTGCGCTTCGTGCCGCGCGCGCATCGTCGGTGGCAGCATCCAATATCGCAACGGTCGACCGCTCGGCCTCATGGAGCAGGAGGAACGCGATGGTTACGCATTGCTCTGCCAGGCTCTGCCTGCAGTCACCGATGTATCGGTCCAGGTGCGCGTCATCAAACCCGTAGCCGAAGTTCACGTTCAGCATCTGCCCTGTCGCATCGAGAGACTCCAACCGCTGGCGCCCGACGTGATGGCGCCGCACGATGCCAAGTTCCTCGAACTGCACGTGCGTCGCGTGGCGCATGGCGAATTCACCAGCCAGATCTTCGGCGAGGCGAGTCTCAAAACCTTGCTGCGGCTCGAAGGTCCGCTGGGCCAGCTCTGGTTTCGCGAAGACTCGGAACGACCCGCGATACTCGTGGGCGGCGGCACCGGCTATGCACCGTTGCGATCGATGCTGCGTCACCTGCTCGAACGTGGTGACCAGCGCCCGCTGCATCTATATTGGGGCGCGCAGACACGCGAGGGATTGTACGAAGACAGCGTCCTGCGTGAATGGTGCGTTCGCTATCCGAACCTCACTTACACGCCAGTGCTGACAGTCGCACCAGAGAATGAAGACTGGATTGGCCGCCGCGGCTGGGTCCACACGGCCGTCATCGAAGATCATCCCAGCCTGCGCAACTTCGATGTCTACGCCGCCGGTCCGCCCGCCATGATAGAAACCCTGCGCACAGATTTCAGCGCGCATGGCCTGCCACCGGCACAGCTGTTCTTCGACTCGTTCGATTTCTCGCCGCAGGGGAAGTGAGCCAGCACTGGCGCGTAAGCTATTTTTCGATCGTATCGGTTGACGATTCGGCGCAGATATACACAGTAATGGCACGCAAGACGGCGATTGGAATGAGTTACGATTCCACCCAGACGCTGAAGCGCAAGGAGTTTGTATGTCAGCCGCAGATTCTGACTTGTCACGGCAGCAAGAATCGCCGCTATGCAATACCGGAGAGTGTCCATCGGAGACTACCCCGACACATAGAGGCTCTATCCCCATAGCAATTGGCTTGCGTTATGACGCTGTGTCATGCCAACCATCCGGACCCGTCATGAGCCGGGAGGAGATCAGCCAAATCGTGGAGGACTCTCTTGCCTTCGTGAACGCCATGGCGGTATTACCGATAGACGCCGAAGACCAAGCGATCGTCGATGCTCTGATCAAGCGCAGGGTAGGCGCAATGACAATTCGACAGATCGCTCTTTAGACATTCGGCTTCCATGGAAAGGTGGCCGCCGGTTTACGACGCCGTCGAGCTTGCAGGTCAAATCAAGACGCTGGCGGCCAGAGACGCGTTGCTGGAAGATTTCTTCAGCGACCGACCTGCAAGCGTGGCCTGGTGCCAGGGGGATGTGGTCCGCCTGCCTGCAGTGATTCCGATTTTGAACGAACGAGGCGCAGCGCTGGCCGACAACGCGCACCTCACAGGATGGTTACTTCTCAGCAACACCTGCGACCTAGACAGGAGCCTGACCGAAGTTGAGTGGGCGCAAGCCGTCCCTATTTTTCAGTTAGGCACCGACGAGAATGTTTCCGACAGAGAGCTCCTGGCGCTGCGGCGATACCAATACTCTCGTCAGTTCTACTTACCAGCTTGGGTACGAGGACCTCGGCGGCGCCACTACGTGGCGGACTTGACCATGCCGGTCACCGTAAGCCGGCGAGCGCTGGCCAGCGCCCAACGGCTTGCTCGGCTCTCCATGACCGGTTGGCTGCTTCTGCATTCCTGCCTGGTGCGATTTCTGGCCCGCGGTGACGGGCGGTTCGATTAGCGATGCTCCATGCTCCTACTCGAACTCACCCTCCTGCACGAACATCTCGCCAAACCACGGGTGCGTAGTTCGCATCGAGAATTGGAACCTGCCGCCACCTCGATCAATGTGCACAACCCGCGTCGCTCCCGGCGGAGACAACGCAGGCAGATCGATGCGAACACTCCCCAGACGAAAGAAATAACCAGTGCTGATGAAGTGCAACTCGCTGTCGATCTCGCGCACGTCGAGCTTCATGTGCAAGCCTGCGCCCAGCACCTCGACCAGGGAGCCATCGTCATCCAGTTGCTTGATCGAACGCACCACGGTCGGCGCGCGGCCGGGGAAACGATAGCTACGTTCCCACACCGTGCCGCTGCGATCGTCTAGATCCTGCACGCGGACTTCCACGACGACATCATCGCCAGTGAAGGGCGCGACCGGCGTGCCGATCAGGCGGCACAGGTGCGCGAAGCAACGACCGAAGATGCTGGCTTCGACGCGCATGGCGCCTCGATAGATAGTTGGCGTCACATGAGAGTGGAGAGCGAAGCGCTCGCGTACCGCGGCGGGTAACCGGGACCACGCGGCACTGCCGAGCAGCTTGCTGAAGTCGACCATCCTTCCTTGGACGGCATTCCGGTCCAGGGCCATCGCCTCGAACCCCAGGGCCTTCTCCATCGTCCTTTCCATACGGCCTCCCAGCGCCACGGATCACTCAACTCACCATCTTTGCCACCCGGGAGCCCATGCGCATCAGCTTCAACAAGGTGGGGCGCGGCATCGCGCGCACCTGGTCGTACCAGCCGGAGAGCTCTTCGATGAACTCCAGCATGCTGGCGACGCGCTCCTTCACTTCGGTGGGTGTCTCCGAATCTTGTTTGGCTTCCGCCGCACACTCCCGCAACATGGCCAGCGTGGGATCGATCTCCCGCCGTTTGCGTCCATCCACGATCGTCGTGAGCACTTCCCAGATGTCTTTGCGAGCCTGGAAATAGTCGCGCCGATCCCCGAGCACATGCGTAATGCTGACCAGATCCCAGCCCTGCAGCTCCTTGAGACTGACGCTGACATTGGACCTTGCGATTTCGAGGGTGCCGACGATGTCCTCGGCCGTGAGCGGCGCGGGCGACAGGAACAGCAGGGCATGGATCTGTGCGACCGAGCGGCTGATGCCCCAGCGGCCAGCCATTTCTCCCCAGTGCAGAATGCAGCGCTGCATGGTCGGTGTGAGTTGCATAGGCACCTCCAGTTATTGTTAAGACAGTTATTTCAGTAATTACTGAAATTTAAGGACCAACAGGATGCATGTCAACTGGTATCGCGCGAGTCGTTTGAAATGGCGGGCCGGCTCATGAGCGAGCGAGCGCATGTGGCCATCGTGGGGTGCGGTTATGTCGGCAAGCGACTGGCCTTGCGCCTCAAGGGCGAATACGACGTCACCGCCACCGTCCGCTCGGCGCAGAAAGTCGCCGAGCTGCAAAGTGAAGGCATTACTGCTGTCACTCTGGACCTGGATCGCTTGCGAACCAGTGCACGCGTTCCCGAGCGGCTCGACCAGGCAGCCATCTTCTATCTCGCCCCGCCACCTCGGACCGGCGAGAGCGACTTGCGGCTGGACCGCTTTTTCCAGATCGCGGCAGTACCTCCGCAGACTTTCGTCTATGTGAGCACCACCGGAGTGTATGGCGACACCAAGGGCGCGCTCATCGATGAAAGTGCGCCGGTGCGGCCGATGACCGATCGCGCGCATCGCAGAGTGAGCGCCGAAGAAATGGTGCGAGTCTGGTGCACCGAGCGGCACGTTCGCCGCGTGGTATTGAGAGTGCCGGGAATCTACGGCCCCGGACGATTACCGCTGGAACGACTGCGGCAGCGAGAACCGGCGGTGCGCGACGAAGACGCCGGCATCACCAACCGCATTCATGTGGACGATCTGGTCACCGCTTGCGTCACGGCACTGGCCAACCGGGAAGCCCGCGGCGTCTACAATGTGACCGATGGCAACTCGTATTCGTCCACCAAGTTTCTGGATCGGGTCGCGACATTGGCGAACCTGCCGCCGCCGCCGCGAGTCTCGATGGACGAAGCGCAGCTCACCTTCTCACCCGCACGCCTTTCCTATATCAACGAATAGCGCCTGGTGAGCAAAGAGCGCATGCTGATCAAACTCGGAGTGCAGCTTAGGTATGGCAACGAGGACGACGGTATTCGCCAGAGCCTTGCGGAAGAGGCAGGCGAGCGCTCTCAGGCCCGCTCACTCTTCTTGCTGCCCAGCAACTTGGTGATCGGCGTCCACTGCTCCCAGTCGGGCTTCGCCAGGTACTCGGGAAGCTCGAAAATACCCATGCCGCGCTGATAGGCTCGCAGGTAATTGGTCGATTGTCGCAGGGCCGTGAGATAGGGCACCTTGAGCTTGCCAAGATACTGGTCGAGTTCGTCGAACATCAAAGTGTTCTCGCGCACGCGGTTGGCCACTACCGCGAGGCGGGCCTGTTCGCGCTGTACTTTGCCTAGCTCGAGCAATTCGCCGAGGAAATGCGCCGAGGCTTTCAGGTCGATGGGCGACGGCAGCACCGGCACGATGATGGTTTCGGCCCGGCGCACCAGCTCATTCATTTCGGCGCCATGCGTGCGCGCCGGCGAGTCGATGACCAGTATCTCAGTGTCGCGCGGAGCGCCACGCAGTCCTTCCTCGAAGGCCGCCACGCCGGTGATTTTCGGGAGATCGTCGGGGCGCACCGCGAGCCAGTCGAGGCTGGTGCGTTGAGGGTCGTAATCCGCCAGCGCCACCTTGTAACCCCCGGTGGCAAAGTAACTCGCGATATTGGTGGCGATCGTGCTCTTCCCGCAGCCGCCCTTCGCGTTCATTACCATCACATGACGCATGTCATCCTCGCTTGCACTTCAAGGGGACGGGTTTCGAACCCGCAACTTATGATCGAAGGCGCCCGTAACTTATGATGGCGCCATGAAAATGTCACGGGGGACGTGAAATTGGCCTTCTCCAATCCAGCAGCGGACGCCATCGCCACCCTGCTTCGTAACGCCCGCACTATCGCCATTGTGGGTCTGTCGGACAATCCGTGCCGACCCAGTTACGACGTGGCGGAGTCGCTGCGGGACCAGGGCTACCGCATCGTCCCGGTCAACCCGACACTGGCCGTGTGGGAAGGGATCCGCGCCGTACCGGACCTGGAGCATGTCGCCGAGATACTGGCGCCCGGCGAGCGCATCGATATCGTCGATGTGTTTCGCCCGCCCGAACAGGTGGCCGGCATCGTCGAGGAATGCATTCGCCTGCAAGTGTCCGCCTTGTGGCTGCAACTCGGCGTCGTCGACGCAGCGGCGGCGGAGCATGCAGTCGATGCCGGAATCACTGTCGTGATGAATCGCTGCATCAAAGTAGACCGCATGCGGATGGGATGACGTATTCTTCGCGCATGCACGTTGCGTTCACAAAAATGCACGGGCTCGGCAACGATTTCATCGTGTTCGAAGCACCGGCTGATGCAGACATACCCGCCGAGGCAATACGGCGTCTCGCCGACCGGCGCACCGGCATCGGTTTCGACCAGGCCCTGATCCTGCAGCCGCCGCGTCAGGCCGGCACCGACGTGTTCTATCGCATCTTCAATGCCGACGGTTCGGAGGTCGAACAGTGCGGCAACGGCGCTCGTTGCATCGGTCGCCTCGTCGCAGGCAGGCTGTCGCGCAATGCCGTCATCATGGATAGTCCCGGCGGCCGCATAGATGCCCTGCTGCGCGAAGACGGCCAGGTCTCCGTCGACATGGGCGAGCCCAACTTCGATCCCGCGTCGCTGCCTTTCGATGCGATTCGCGAAGCCGATGTCTATCCGCTGCAGGTTGGCGAGAGCGAGTTGCGCATCAGCGCCGTCTCGATGGGCAATCCGCATGCCGTCATCCAGGTGCCTTCGGTACGCGACGCAGACGTGGAGACGATTGGCCCCGCGGTGGAAAGTCATCCGCGCTTTGCGAATCGCACCAACGTCGGCTTCATGGAAGTGGTGAATCGCAGCCACATTCGCCTGCGCGTGTTCGAACGTGGCGTGGGCGAGACCCAGGCTTGCGGCACCGGCGCATGTGCAGCCGTAGCTGCCGGGCAGCGCCTGGGGTTACTCGATACGGAAGTCACGGTCGAGGCGCCGGGCGGTAAACTCATCGTTCGCTGGGAAGGTCCGGGGCAGCATCTGTGGATGACGGGGCCAGCGGCGAGCGTGTTCGAAGGGACGGTCGACATTTGAATTCCATCACTGCAAATCGCGTGGACCACGCGCGTCACGAGGCAACATGAACAAGCAACCTGCTCGCGGTACCGATGCTGAGCCTGTGGCGGAAGCGACGATTGCCGACTACCTGCAGCTCAATCCGGATTTCTTCGAGCGGCACACGACGCTGCTGACCAAGCTCAAGTTGCCGCACGCTCGTGGCGCCGCGGCGGTCTCGCTCGTCGAACGCCAGGTGCTGATGCTTCGGGACAAGAACGACAAAGTAGAGGCGCGGCTGCGCGAACTCATCGAAGTGGCTCGCGCCAACGACGTGCTCGCAGGCAAGATTCATCGCCTCGCACGCGCCATGATCCGCACTCGCGGCGCCGCTGCATTCATCGACGCACTCGAGACTTCGCTGCGCGAAGATTTCGGCGCCTCCGAATGGCTGCTTCTCGTATCGCCCGCCGGCGAATCTGAATTCACCACCATCAGCAATCGCCACCTGCGCGTGCTGGAACTCGGCGCACCCGAACTGAAAATGTTCGAGACACTGTTCGAAGGTGGCCGTCCTCGCTGCGGCCAGATCCGCGACAGCCAGCGCGACTACCTGTTCGGCGTCGGCACGATCGAGATCGGGTCCGCCGCGCTGGTGCCATTGCATCCGCGTCCGGCAGCAGGCTTGCTCGCCATCGGCAGTCCCGACGTAGAACGCTTTCATCCCGCGATGAGTACCGATTTTCTCGCCCGCATCGGCGAGCTGGTCAGTGAGGCGGCCGCGGCGATCTGATCGGCGCGTGTGTGCGAGACATAGGTGAACGAGTCCTCGCTCAGCTGGCTGCCGCGTTTCTATACTCACCTGACGTCGGAGCGAAGACTCTCGGCGCATACCGATGAGAACTATCGGCGCGACCTCGACATCTTCGTCCGCTACTGCGACAAGGCCGGCGTAACCGACTGGCGGCGACTGGACAGCCAGCACGTCCGCACCTTCGCCGCCGGTGAGTTCCGTCGTGGCCAGGCACCGCGCACCATTCAGCGCCGCCTCTCGGCGCTGCGCAGTTTCTTCAACTACCTGGTGCGCGAGAACGAGCTGAAAGCAAACCCGGCGCGCGAGATCCAGGCGCCGAAAGCGAAGAAGCGCCTGCCCGCCACTATCGACGTCGACCAGATGAGCCGGCTGCTGAGCTTCCGCACCGATGAACGGCTCAGCGTGCGCGACAAAGCGATGATGGAGCTGTTCTATTCCTCGGGCCTGCGCCTCTCGGAACTGGTGTCGCTCGATCTCGGCGATCTAGACCTGCGCGACCAGACGGTGCGCGTGCTGGGCAAAGGCCAGAAAACTCGAATCGTGCCGGTCGGCCGTTTCGCCGTGACCGCGTTGACGGACTGGGCGAAGAACCGTGCATCGATTGCTAAAGCCGAGGAACAAGCAGTGTTCGTCGGGAGGAATGGCAGGCGCTTGGGTGCGCGCGCGATCCAGTTGCGCATTGCCGGGTGGGGCAGACGCCAGGGCCTGAACATGCACGTGCATCCCCATATGTTCCGCCATTCGTTCGCCAGTCATCTACTGGAATCGAGCCAGGACCTGCGCGGCGTGCAGGAGCTGCTGGGCCATGCGAATATCGCGACCACACAGGTGTACACGCATCTTGATTTCCAGCATCTCGCCAAAATATACGATGCTGCTCATCCGCGGGCTCTAAGGAAACAACGTCCGCAAGCGGCGGCGGCCGCGGAAACAGTAGACGACGCCGACTGACACGTTCATCCCATTCCTTTCAGGTATCTGCTCAACGACCATGGAACAGTTTCGCGGCACGACCATCGTCTCGGTGCGTCGCAACGGCATCGTCGCCATCGGCGGTGACGGGCAGGTCTCGATCGGCAACACCGTCATGAAAGGCAACGCACGCAAAGTGCGCCGCCTCTACGACGGCAAAGTGCTGGCGGGTTTCGCGGGCGGCACGGCGGATGCGTTCACCTTGTTCGAACGCTTCGAGACCAAGCTGCAGCAGTACGGCAATCTCACGCGCGCCGCGATCGAACTTGCGAAAGACTGGCGCACCGACCGCAGCCTGCGCCGTCTCGAAGCGCTGCTGTGCGTCGCCGACATCAAGACCTCGTTCATCATCTCCGGCAACGGCGACGTCATCGAACCGGAAGACGATCTCATGGCCATCGGCTCCGGCGGCTCGTACGCATTGTCGGCGGCACGCGCACTGTTGCAGAACACGGAACTGGACGCACGCTCGGTGGTCGAGAAATCATTGAACATCGCCGCCGATATCTGCATCTATACGAATCGCAATCTCACCATCGAGGAATTGAAAGCGTAGCGGCGCGGAGTTCGAGTCTTCGTGCCTTCTCTCACCAGTTCTTCGCAGGTTCCCCATGTCCTCAATGACCCCCCGAGAAATCGTCCAGGAGCTCGACAAGCACATCGTCGGGCAAGGCGCTGCGAAGCGAGCTGTCGCCATCGCGCTGCGTAACCGCTGGCGACGCATGCAGGTACACGAAAACCTGCGCTCGGAAATCACGCCCAAGAATATACTGATGATCGGACCCACCGGCGTCGGCAAGACCGAGATCGCGCGCCGGCTGGCGAAGCTGGCGCATGCGCCCTTCGTCAAGGTCGAAGCCACCAAGTTCACCGAGGTGGGCTACGTGGGCCGCGAAGTAGATTCCATCATCAAGGACCTGATGGATGTGGCTGTGAAAGTCACGCGCGAGGAAGAGATCGAACGCGTGCGCCATCGCGCCGTCGATGCAGCAGAAGAACGCGTGCTCGATGCTTTGCTGCCGCGGCCAAGACAGATGGGTTTTACATCGGAACCGGAACAGGCGCCGCGCGACAACGAGACGCGCCAGAAATTTCGCAAAATGTTTCGCGAAGGCCAGCTCGACGATCGCGAGATCGAAATCGAAGTGCGCGCCATGCCGGTAGGCGTGGAGATCATGGCTCCCGCAGGCATGGAAGACCTCACCCAGCAGTTGCAGGGCATGTTTTCCAATCTCGGCGGCAATCGCACGCGTCAACGCAAAGTGAAGGTGCCAGAGGCCTTCAAGCTGCTGACCGACGAGGAAGCGGCGAAGATGATCAACGAAGAAGAGCTGAAACTGCGCGCGCTGCGCAACGCCGAGCAGAACGGCATCGTCTTCATCGACGAGATCGACAAGATCGCGCGCCGCCAGGAAACGCACGGCGCCGATGTCTCACGCGAAGGCGTGCAGCGCGACCTGCTGCCACTGGTTGAGGGCAGCACCGTGAGCACCAAGCACGGCATGGTGAAGACGGATCACATCCTGTTCATCGCGTCGGGCGCGTTCCACATGTCCAAGCCCTCCGACCTGATCCCGGAATTGCAGGGACGTTTTCCGATCCGCGTCGAACTGGATGCGCTCAAGGTCGAAGACTTCATTCGCATCCTCACCGAGCCGGATGCATCGCTGTGCACTCAATACAAAGCGCTACTGCAGACCGAAGGCGTGGAACTGAGCTTCGACACCAGCGGCGTGCGCCGTATCGCCGAGGTTGCGTACCAGGTCAACGAACGCACCGAGAATATCGGTGCGCGTCGGTTGCACACCGTGCTGGAGCGCCTGCTCGAAACTATTTCCTTCGAAGCCGCGGATCGCAGCGGCCTGGCAGTGACGGTCGATGCTGCTTATGTCGATCAGCACCTGGGCGAACTGGTGAAGGATGAGGACCTGACGAGATACATCTTGTGAGCGGCAAGCCTGTGCCGCATCCCACCGCCATCAAACTGCGCCGCAAATCGCGGCTCCTCGAAGTCTCATTCGACGACAGCGCCGTTTTCGAACTGCCGTTCGAGTACCTGCGCGTTTACTCGCCGTCCGCCGAAGTGAAAGGCCACGGGCCGGGCCAGGAGACGTTGCAGATCGGCAAGCACGAAGTGCAGATCAGCAAGGTAGAACCGGTGGGCAACTACGCGGTGCGCCTGGTGTTCGACGACGGTCACGACACCGGCCTCTACACCTGGGCCTACCTGCACGAACTCGGCCGCGACCGCGGACCGAAATGGCAGAACTATCTCGACCGGCTCAAGGATCTCGGCATTCCGTATCCGACGCCTGCGCCAGTGAAAAGATCGCCGCTGCTCTCCAGGTAATCGTTTATTCCGACGGCACCGGCGCCAGCATGTTCGCATCGCGCGCCAGCACCCACTTGCCGCTCTCCTTCTTCAGGAACGACAGCGTGTGTCCCGCCCGCGTCATCGGTGCGGCATCCGGCGGAGTGACCACGACTTTGAGCTTCGACCACATGAAAGCCCAGTCGCCGAGCACCTTGATCTCCTGGATCTCGCTGGTGCCGTCGATCTGCGGCGCTCCCTGATTCGCCTGCGCCCGCGCAGCTGCTGCGAATTCAGCCTTGCGCATGACCGGCCGTCCGGGCACCAGGAAAATCACATCGTCCGACATCAGCTTCAGGACGGTGTCCACATCGCCGGACTTGGTGGCGCTCATCCAGGTGGCGATCAACTGACGAATCTCCTGCTCATCGGTAGGCATGCATGGTTCCTCGCCGTTCGATTCAATGAGTTTGAATGTTAGTACCGGCGCCTGTCTGCAGCACATAGGCGATATCCAGCGCCCTCACCGCCGACTGAAATTCCGCCAGTGTGAACATGTCGAGACAGGGCGCCGCCCCATTCAACCGCAACTCGCCTCGAGCCAGCTTGCGCGCCAGCACGATCGAGGCAATGCACGGAATCATCGGACCATCGCCGCTGCCTGCGATCAGGAACCAACGCAGCGAATGTTCCTGCCCGTGCGCGTCGAGACCCATCACGTGCACATGCATGCCGCCAAGATCCGAGCCGAACCGGGACAGCGGATCGCTTGCGAACTTGAGCATCGCCGCCGCCGGCACCCAACTGCTCACGAGTCCGCTACGCGCCAACCACGACATCGCCCACATGCCGAACTGCATCGCACGTAGTTCCAGTGCGGCGGAAAACGTCACCGACTGGGTAACCGCGTAACGCGACGGAAACAACGCCAGGTCCGGGATATCGCAATTGGCGAACCAGCGCGTGCCCAGTGTCGGATAGCGCACGCGATGCAGATCCTGCCAGCCGAACACCTGCCGCCACTGCCCGCACTGCCAGCGAGTGATGGTCTTACCGCAATAGGCAAGGACGGATTGGATTGTCGACAACCCTCGCGGTGCACGACTTCCCGGTGTGATGCCGATATCGATCGAGTCGATGCGCGTGAACGCTCCACGATGGGCATCGACGATGGCGGCCGACACGGCGGGAACGGTACTTGCTCCACTCACGACGAGGACGCCTTTCGCGCGAGCTGCCTCGTCGAGTGTGCCGATGCCGAGAACGAAGGCGCGGTCGTCCGCGAGGTCGATGTAATTCGCGCCGGCCTCGATGCAGGCACGAGCCACGTCATAGTTGCGATCGGAGAAGGGACCCGCGGTGTGAATGAGAAGATTGGCGCGCAACCCCTCGATCCGCGCGGCGAAGTCCGGCGCCTCATGATCGAGTTGCGCGGCTGACAAGGCCGCGGACGCGCCTGATTTCTCAATCTCCGCCACCAGGGCTGAGGCCTGTTCCAGGCGGCGACCGGCGACGATGACGTGGCAGCCGGCCTCCCGCGCCAGCCAGCGGACGATACGGCTGCCGAACTGCCCGTAACCGCCAAGGATCACAATCCGATAGGCCGCGTCACCTGCCATGGCTACAATGGGCGGCGTCCGGCGCCGCAGTCGTACGAGGACGCATCGACCTGCTCATTTCTTTATGACCCGCTGTCAGCGTAACGCCAGCCCATGACCGCCACGAACGAGCCCGGCAATAGTACCGACTTCGGCTTCACCGAAGTGCCCATCGCTGAAAAGCAGGCGCGCGTGCGGGCAGTATTCGATTCGGTCGCAGGCAACTACGACCTGATGAACGACCTGATGTCCGGCGGCGTGCATCGGCTCTGGAAACGGTTCGTATTGTCGCAGACCCTGTTACGCCCCGGGCAAAGGGCGCTGGATGTCGCAGGCGGCACTGGCGATCTCGCTGCGGGAATGGCGGAGCAGGTAGGAACCGAAGGGTTGGTCGTACTCACTGATATCAACGCGTCGATGCTCGTGGAAGGCCGCGACGCCATGACCGATCGCGGGCTGGTGGCGAATGTCCGCTACTCGCTCGCCAACGCCGAATGCCTGCCGTTTCCCGACGCGAGCTTCGACTGCGTCACCATCGGCTTCGGCCTGCGCAACGTGACCGACAAGAACGCGGCCCTGCGCTCCATGACCCGCGTGCTCAAGCCCGGCGGACAATTGATCATCCTCGAGTTCTCGCACCCGGTGGTACCTGGACTCAAGCCCATTTACGACGGTTATTCGTTCACCATCCTGCCGTGGCTGGGCAAAGTGGTGGCCAAGGACGAGGCCAGCTACCGCTATCTCGCCGAATCCATTCGACGCTTCCCCCAGCAGCAGCAATTGCTCGACATGATGCGCGACGCGGGCCTCGACGATTGCCGTTATCACAACCTGACCGGCGGCATCGTTGCCGTACACCGGGGCTGGCGTTTCTAGACGCCGGCGCCAGACTGAAGACTCAGACTGAAAACTCCATGCGACTGCAGCCCTTCGAAGCCGTCCTGAACCGCAATATCGCCGCGTCCGCCACGGCACGCCAACTGTGCCGGCAACTCGATGGCAAAGTGCTCGCGCTGCATGTCACAGGCACGCCGGTCAGCTTGTTTCTGCGGGGCGCGGGCGAGCGCATGGAAGTCGATACGACGAATACCGGTGTAGCAACCGCGACCTTGTCGGGTACGCCGTTGTCACTGCTGCGCCTTGCGGGTGCCCGGGCCGACGCGGCGCTACGAGGCGGCAACGTTCACATCGAAGGCAATGCAGAAGTCGCACAGACCTTCAGTGAACTACTGAAGCACACGCGTCCGGACCTGGAAGAAGAACTATCGCGCGTCATCGGCGATGTAGCGGCACACCAGGCAGGCAACATGGCGAGATCCGCTCTCGCCTTCGGTCGACGCGCTGCCGATACCTTCGCACAGAACGTCGCGGAATTTTTGCAGGAAGAATCGCGCGACCTGCCGACACGCACCGAAGCGGATGAGTTTCTATCCGGCGTCGATAAACTGCGCGACGACGTCGACCGGGTCGCGGCCAGAATCAAATTGCTCGAACAGCGCGCGCGTCGCTAAGGCCTTCGAACCCCATGCGATTCAGCGTTATCTCGCGGCTGCTGCAAATCCAGAGAGTGCTCGTCCGTCACGGTCTCGACGAGATCATTCTCGCGACTCACCTGTTCCGGCCGCTGCGCTTTGCTTTCTACCTCACGCCGGCAACCTGGTTCCGCCGCGATCAGAAACAGCCACGCGGCGAGCGCTTGCGGCTCGCGCTCGAAGAACTCGGCCCCATCTTCATGAAGTTCGGACAGATGCTGTCCACGCGTCGCGACCTGATTCCGCGCGACATCGCCGACGAACTGGAGAAGCTGCAGGATCGCATCCCACCGTTCCCGACATCAGAAGCACAACGCATCGTTGCGCAGGCTTATGGCCGGCCGGTGAGTGAAGCGTTCGCGCGCTTCGACGAAAAGCCGCTTGCGGCAGCAACGATTGCACAGGTGCATGGTGCGCAACTGCACCAGGGCACGCAAGTCGTGGTGAAGATCGTGCGCCCCGGCATTCTCGAACTGATTCAACGCGACATCGCTGTGATGTATGCGCTGGCCGATCTCGCCGACCGGTACTGGTCGGATTCGCATCGCCTGCGTCCCACCGAACTGGTGCGCGAGTACGAGAAGACCATTCTCGATGAATTGAATCTCATGCGGGAAGCGGCCAACGCCGCGCAGTTGCGACGTAACTTCGCCGGCTCGACCTTGCTGTACGTGCCGGAGGTGTTCTGGGACTACTGCCGCAAGAACGTGATGGTGATGGAACGCGTACACGGCGTGCTAATCAACAATGTCGCGGAGCTGGAACGGCGCGGCGCCAACATCAAGCGGCTGGCCGAGAATGGCGTGGAGATCTTTTTCACCCAGGCGTTCAAGCACAACTTCTTTCACGCCGACATGCATCCGGGCAATATTTTCGTGATGCTGGACGATCCGCAGAATCCACGTTACGCGGCGGTGGATTTCGGTATCGTCGGCACGCTCGATCCACGAGACCAGCATTATCTGGCGGAGAATTTCCTCGCGTTCTTCTCGCGCGATTATCGACGCATCGCGCAGTTGCATATCGATGCAGGCTGGATTCCCGCCAACGTGCGCGTAGACGAATTGGAGTCGGCGGTGCGCACCGTGTGCGAGCCCATCGCCAACAAGCCGCTGCGGGAAATCTCTTTCGGCCAGGTGTTGATCAGCCTGTTCGAAGCGGCGCAACGCTTCGATGCGCAGATGCAGCCGCAGCTCATGCTGATCCAGAAAACCCTGCTGCAGATCGAAGGCGTCGGCCGCCAGCTTTATCCCGACCTCGATCTATGGGAAACGGCACAGCCGCTGCTGCGGCAGTTCATGGTCGAACGTTACAGCGTGCGCGGAACGATCAAGCAATTGCGCAGCCAGTTGCCTGACCTGGTGCAGGCACTGCGACGCTTGCCACCGCTCGCATCGAACGTCATTCAGCGAGCCGCGGATGGCCGTTACGAACCGCCGGCTCGTGCCTCGGATCTCGCGCTGTTGCGCAGGGAAATGCGGGAGAATTCACGCAGAAGAGATCGGACTTTGCTGGTCGCCGCTGCCGCCATCGGTGGCATTTTCTGGCTGGCGTTGACCAACGATCCGGTGTGGCCAGGCTTCACGCTGCTGGCGATCAGCGCGTTCGGGTTGTTCTCGCTACGACGCTGATCGACTCAGGTCGCAGGTTGCGGGCGTAGCAAGCTCCACACCATCGGCAGCACCGAAATGACGATGATGGAGATCGTCACCACGCCGAAATTTTCCTTGATCAGCGGGAAATTGCCGAACAGGTAGCCGCCCCAGATGAACAGTGTCACCCAGGTGAAGCCGCCGACGAAATTATAGGCAGCGAAGGTACTGCGACGCATGGTGCCGATACCCGCGACGAAGGGCGCGAAGGTGCGGATGATGGGAATGAAGCGCGACATGACGATCATCTTGGCGCCATGCCGGTCGTAGAACGCCTGCGTGCGCAGCAGGTATTCGCGCTTGAGGAAACGGATGTTGCCGCTGAAGGCCCGCGGCCCGATGGCCTTGCCGATGCGGAAATTCACTTCGTTGCCGAGGATGGCGGCGACGGTCAGCGATATCCACAACAACGCCGCATTCAATGTGCCGGTGTCATCCACTGCAGCCAGCGCGCCGGCGGCGAATAACAGCGAATCGCCGGGAAGAAACGGCGTGACTACGAGCCCAGTCTCGCAGAACACGATCAGGAACAGGATGACGTACACCCAGACGTGATAAGTCGCCACCAGCTGCGTCAGGTGCTTGTCCAGATGCAGGATGAAATCGACGAACCAGTGGATCAATTCCATGTCAGCTGGCGGCTCGCAAAGCAGGCGACGGTTTGATTCGTGGCGAGTTGTGCTCGTCGACCAGGACTACCACCGGCTCGTAGCTTTCCAGTTCGGCTTCCGAGTACGAAGAGTAGGAGCAGATGATCAGCAGGTCGCCGACCATCGCCTTGCGAGCGGCAGCACCGTTGAGCGAGATCGCACCCGAGCCTCGCGCCGCCTTGATGATGTAGGTTGAGAAACGCTCGCCGTTGGCGACATTGTAGATCTCGATGTACTGGTTCTCACGCAGGCCGGACGCATCGAGCAGCGCTTCGTCGATGCCGCAGGAACCTTCGTAATCCAGATCGGCCTCGGTGACCCGGACACGGTGCAGCTTGGCCTGGAGCATGGTGCGAAGCATGTCTTGAAAACTTCTCCGGAATGGGTAAGACGAGCGCGCGCAAGGTTGCCGACTGGACCCTGGGCTGTCAATCAGACAGTCCGCGATTCATTCTGCCGTGGGCGCTCGTCAGGCTATCCAGCAACCGGTCCATTTCCGTGTCGACGAGCAGCAAACTGCGCGAAGGGGTCCGTAAAAAACCTTCGCCCACCGCCGAGTCGAGGAATGCGAGCAACGGATCGTAATAGCCGCGATAGTTGAGCAGCCCCGAAGGCTTGTTCTGCAGGCCCAGCTGCGTCCAGGTCCAGGCCTCGAAGAGTTCGTCCATGGTGCCGATGCCGCCGGGAAGGGTGACGAAGCTATCCGCCAGGTCGCCCATGACCTGTTTGCGATCGGACATGGTGGCCACCACCTGCAGGCGTGTCAGTCCCTGGTGACCCACTTCCTTGTCGATGAGTAACTGCGGGATGACACCAATGACTTCGCCCCCACCGGCCAGCGCCGCATCGGCCACTGCGCCCATGAGGCCGACTCGCGCACCACCGTAGACGAGGCGCAGGCCCCGGCTCGCGAGCAGCGAGCCGAAACGTGAAGCAAGGTCAAGATAGCCCGGATGTGAACCGGGGGCGGAACCGCAGAAGACACAGACGGAT
>JBEVKB010000090.1:0-29273 GCA_040509875.1 Steroidobacteraceae bacterium
AAGAGCTGCCGGCGAGCGCACAGCCGGCGCTGGATCGCATTCGAGGCACCGTCGAGTCCTTTTCCGAGATCATGGTCGCCCTACTCTACCTGGCTAGGGAAACGCCGAACTCCGCTGTCCCCCAGGAAATCACTGCGATCCACCTGCTGCTGCCTAAGTTAGTATCGGATCATGAGTACCTGCTGGTAGACAAGCCAGTGCGCTTCCGTGTCAACGATATCGAACCGACCGTCATCGAGGCTCCGGAAGCCATGGTGCGAATTGCTGTCGGCAATCTGATACGCAACGCGATCGAGAACACCACTGAAGGCTGCATAGAAATTTCGATCCAGGATGGCGTCGTCTCTATCTGCGACTCCGGCAGGGGATTCGATCCGGTCGAAGCTGCGCGTCGGTATCGCGAGAGCCTGCGTGCTGCCATGCCCATACGGGGACAAGGCCTTGGGATGTTCTTGATCAGTCGCATCTGCGATCGATTCGGCTGGCATTTCTCGATCGAGACTCTGCCTTTGAGTGGCACTCGCGCAAGACTGGATGTGCGCGCGAGCTTGTTGATCGATACCGAGTCGCCCTGACCTTTCGCTCCCGACATTTCTCCGACATCGCACCTTCATTCTGCGTCGAACGCGTAGCCCCGCGCACAGCCACACAGTTAGGCTCGATAAAGGGGCGACGCACTGTTCCCCTTCAAGAATGAGGATCGGTTCATGAAGAAATTTCTGTTGTTCGCCCTCCTGGCCGGATCGTCCGCCAGTGCGATGGCGCAGACAGCCCCTCCCACAGAGGATTCCACGGAAGATGGGCCGCCTCGGCGTTGGGGGTTGGGTGTAGGCGCTGTTGCTTCGGACAGCCCTTATGCAGGCGAGGGCATGCGCGTGCAGCCCATCCCTCTCATCAGCTACCAAGGGGAGAAGTTCTTTTTCCAGGGAATCACGGCGGGCTGGCAGTTCATCGATGGCGGTCCGTTCGAGCTGGCAGTCATTGCCAAGCCGAGATTCGATGGTTTCGATATCAAGGATCTGGGCAGGCGGGAGCTTGCGGCGAATGGCCTCGATTATCGCCAACTCGAAGATCGGGATGACAGCCTCGATGCCGGTGTCACAGCCAAATGGAGCGGCATGGCGGGTGAACTCGAACTGGAGTTGCTGGCGGACGTCACCGATACGAGCGGCGGACAGGAATTCTCATTGCAGTACGGTTACCAGATGCAGTGGGGAAAGACGCTCGTCACTCCCAACGTGGGCGCGACGTGGTTGTCCAAAGACACGGCCAACTATTACTACGGCACGCTGGATGAAGAAGTCGCTCGCGGCGTTGTGGACTACAAGCCCGACGCCGTGGTGATCCCTCACGTCGGAGTAAATGTCATGCATTTCTTCGGCAACAACTGGACGATGCTCGCCTTTCTCAAATACAGCGTCCTTCCAGATGAACTCAAGGACAGTCCGTTGCTGGAGCCCGATAGCGACGGCAGCGCCTCGATTCTGATTGGCGTACAGCGAGGCTTCTGACGCAGTTTGAATGCACGCCGTTCAACCGGCGTGCATTCCTTCAAGGCGCATGCTCAGCCGCCGGTATGGAAGTCGGAACACCTGCCACCCCTGCGTACGTAACGACAACCACGCAGGGCTCATTGTCGGTCGAGCCGCGATGTTCCGCGCCGACCTGCTCATTGATTGCTTCGCCTGCTTTCACGATGCGCTTACGACCGGTGGCGCGATCCTCGACGGTGAGATGGCCTGACACGATGTAACCCGCATTCGGAATCGGATGCGTATGCCAGGCAAGCGTAGTGTGGGCGGGAATGGAAATCCGCACGACCGTCAACTGCGGACGGCCCGCGGGATAACTTTCATACGCTTTGCCGTTCCACGCAGCATCGCTGCTGACGAGCACTTCAGACATGGCTGCGTGGGTTTGATCAGCAGCCGCCGCGGTCGATCCGCACAACGCTCCAATGCACATGACGACTGCCGCACGACTGGGTGTGGACACTGCAGGTTACCTCCTTGTAAATCTCGCGGTGCGAATCTCACCTCATTGCCCAGATTGCTCCGCCGCCACCCGCCCGAGCGCGACGACATCCAGATTTTCACCGCCACTCGCGAGCAGCGTTAAAAATTTATCCCGCAGCAGGCTGCCCAGGGGCAGTGGCACTCGCAGGCTCTCGCCGGCGGCCAGCGCCAGGCGGATGTCTTTCAGCCCCAGATGCGCCACGAATCCCGGCGGCTCATATTTCTCCTGCGCAAGCAGCGGACCGTAGATCTTGTAGATAGGTGAAGCGAACAGCGAGTTGGTCATCATGTCCACGAAGGCATGCTTGTCCACGCCCGCCTTGCTCAACAATGCGATGGTTTCAGCCAGCGCTTCAACCGCCGCCAGGATGAGGAAATTGCCGCTGAGCTTCACCAGGTTCGCCTCATGCGGTTCTGCGCCCATCGGCCACACTTTCTGACCCATTGCCTCCAGCAAAGGCATCACTCGCCGCACGGGATCGGCAGCCCCCGCGACCAACACATTGAGCTGGCCGGCCGCCGCGACCTGCGGCCTGCCGAAAACCGGTGAGGAAACGAAATGCTGATTCAACTTGGCGTGCTCATCTCGCAATCGCTGCGATAACGCAACGCTGATGGTGCTCGCAGAGATGTGAACTGCGCCTTCGCCGAGGTTCGCGAGAATCCCGCGTTCCCCGAACGCTACATTCTCCAGGGCCGCATCGTCTGCAACCATCGTAATCACGACTTCGCCGCCACAGGCTTCGGCAGGATCTGCGGCAAGCACTGCGCCCTTCGCAACCAACGCATCCGCCCTGCTCGCCGTCCGGTTGTAAACCGTCAACTCATGGCCGGCGCGAATCAGGCTGTCCGCCATGCCCTCGCCCATTTTGCCAAGTCCGATGAATCCTACTTTCATGATGACACCTGTGCGATCAGTGGCTGCGGCCTAAGCATCATATCTTGTCTCCTCCCCCGCTCGCGGGGGAGGAAGTCAAGAGTGTAATCAACCTCACTTCGCCGCTGCCACGATCACATTTGCGACGTCGTTCGGCTTCGACAGCATTGGCACATGACTGGTCGGCAGCAACGTGACGGTTGCCTTGATTTTCTTCGCGGTTTCGCGCTGCGCGGCCGGATCGATCATGCGGTCGTTCTCCGCCACGATGTACCAGCTCGGCTTGGTCTGCCACGCTGCGACTGTGAGCTTCTCTTCAAAATTGGCGCCACGCACCGCGCCCTGTGAGATAGCGATGAGATTCGTCTGCGCTGCCGGCAGATCCTGTGCAAAATCTTTCGCGACAGTCTCGGGTGAGAGTTTCAGGAATCCCTGGGCATCGGCAACAGGATGCGCAAGGCCCGGAGGCGTGGGATACGCCTTCACCGTCTCGATCGAGGACTGACCGACTGACGGAGCGAACGCTGCGACGTATACCAACGATTTCACTTTGGGATTTGCCCCGGCCTGCGAGATCACTGCGCCGCCCCATGAGTGGCCCACGAGCACCACCGGCCCCTTCGCTTCGTCGATGGCGCGGGTCGTGAACGCCACGTCATCGGCCAGCGAACTCAGTGGATTCTGTACGGCGATGACGTTGAGGCCCTTCGCCTGCAGCAGCGGTACGATCGAATTCCAGGACGAGCCGTCCGCGAATGCGCCATGCACGAGAACGACGGTGGTCGCGCCCTGTGCAACGGCGTTCGTCTTCGGTGTCGCGGCCTCGGCGGCCGAAGCACCAATACCTAGTATGGCAATGGCCGGCAATAGAATGTTGCGAATAGATTTCATGATGAGCTCCTCAGATCGGGATGTATTTGTGTCGTGGATTCGATCGTTCAGATCACGCTCAGCGTGACGTCGATGTTGCCGCGCGTGGCGTTGGAGTAAGGGCAAACGACGTGCGCCTTCTGCACCAGCGCTTCCGCTTGTTCTCGCGGCAGACCGGGGATGGAGATCTTGAGCTCCACTTCGATGCCGAAGCCGGTGGGGATCGCGCCGATGCCGACGTTGCCCTCGATCGTCGTGTTGGCGGGAAGCGCGATCTTCTCGCGGCCAGCGACGAACTTCAGCGCGCCGAGGAAGCACGCGGAATAGCCAGCAGCGAACAACTGTTCCGGATTGGTGCCGGCGCCGCCGGCACCACCCAACTCGCGGGGCGTCGCCAGCTTCACGTCGAGCACGTTATCGGAGGACACAGCGCGTCCGTCACGACCGCCGGTGGCTTTAACTTGGGCGCGGTATAAAATTTTTTCGATCGACATGATTGTCTCCTTATCCATGGTGGTTGATGGTTAACTAGTGCGCTATTAAATAGCGCGCTATCTTCTCGTCACAAAAAACTTTCGTTACTTTCGTCCGGCCGGAGCGCGCCGCAATTTCGTTCGCAGCGACTCGAGCTGCTCCTTGACCGCATGCAGTTCCTCGGCGGAGCACTGTGTCGCCCGGAAGATGGCCTGCTGAACTTCCCGAGCCTTCTCTTGCAACGCTCGTCCGCTTGCAGTCAGCGAGATGACGACCTGCCGCTCGTCCTGTGCCGCTCGTTGTCGCGACAGCAGGCCAGCCGACTCCAGGCGCTTGAGCAGCGGAGTCAACGTTGCGGAATCCAGAAAGAGCCGATCGCCAAGCGCCGTTACCGTCATGCCGTCGCTCTCCCATAACAGCAACATCACCAGATACTGCGGATAGGTGAGCTGCAGCGGCCGCAAAACCTTGCGATACACCTTGTCCATCGCCAGGCCCGTGGAGTACAGCGAGAAACACAGCTGCTGGTCCAGGCCGAGTATGGCCGGCGTCCGGGCGGTGCTGACTTTCTTCGCTTTCATGGGGCGAGAGAATACATCGTGTGCTATTCAATCGCAAGCTATTTAATGGCATGCCGCGAGCAAGCCTCGTCAGCCTTCCCTGCGCAATCCATCGTACGTGGAGAACACCCAGGGCCGCAGCGCAAGCAGCAAGCCCATGCACCGCTTGTCCTTGACTGCAGTTGCCGCGTCGAGAGCGGTGAGTTCGGCGAAATCCCGCGCCAGCATCTCAGCCTTGCGGATCAGGATCCTGGCCGAGTCCTCCGACAGTTCGGCGGAGGCGAAGCTGAGCAATTCGCAGCGCCCGTTGAATTCGGCTTGCAGGAATTCAGTCTTGACCTGCTGTTCGTACAGTCGTCGCACCGGACCGTTGCTGCGCCAGGAGATGACGTTCGATGTTCGCAACCCCACCTTCAACTTGGGCTGCAGCTCGATCAGCTTCGCGGCATCGAGTTTCACCAGCAGCTTGCGCAACTCCCGCTCCGGCAAACGTAACTCGGTGGCAATCTCCGCAGACTGCCGGCCGTTGAGCAACAAATGGAAACATGCGAGCAGGCGTGAATCGGAGGCGAGCGTTTCCTCCTGCTCCAGGCTGAGCTGCTGACTGCGAGCGCCGCCGTGTTCAGCGGCCATTCTCGCCACTTCGGCAATGCTCATGCCCAGCGCCGCGCAGATCTGTTCCAGCCGACCCAAAGTAAATGTTTTTGCCGCGAAGATGCGTTTGATGGACGCCTCGCTCACGCCCACCGATTTCGCGAGCGCGTGATAGGTCATGCCCCTCGCCTTGAGGCTGCGCTTCAGCACGGAAACGATCTGCGCACATTCGCTCATGCAACTCTCGGAAGTTTCAGTTGGCGCGCTTCAGGGTATTACATTCCGAGACTCGCGCAACCCCAGTTGCTGAAAATGCGCCCCGTACCGCAGCCTGCTCGCACCCAGGTCACACGGAAGAAAAAGATGGGCGTCACGCCTGACGATTTCACCCAGAAACTCACCCAGCGTGCGAGTTTCCAATTCCAGCGTCGCGAGCTGGAGGTCTGCAACGACAAGCACTCCCGCCTGAATCGCACCCGCGTGAGAGGAAGAATCGCACCTCGAACCACCGAGGAAACGGTTGTCGCGGTCAATCGTATTCGCGAGAACGGCGAGAGCTTGAGCGTCGCCGGATCGTGCCACGCCATGGGCGGCCAGCAATTCGCGAGCGATGCCTGGTTGCTCGACGCGACCGGCATGAATCGAGTACTCGACTTCGATCGCTCCAGGGGCATTATCCACGCACAAGCCGGCATCACGTGGCCCGAACTCATGCGTCACTACATCGCCGCTCAGAGCGATGGCGCGAGCGCATGGGGAATCCGTCAGAAGCAGACAGGCGCAGATCGACTCACACTGGGTGGCGCGGTATCTGCAAACATCCATGGGCGAGGACTCTCCTACGCTCCGTTTGTACAGGACATCGAAGCGTTGGAAGTCGTGCGCGCCGATGGGACCGTCGTCCAATGCGATCGCCACCAGCACCGCGAGCTCTTCAAGCGCGTCGTTGGCGGCTACGGACTATTCGGCGTCGTCACCTCGGTGAAACTGCGCCTGGCGCCACGACAGAAAGTCGAGCGCGTCGTGGAACTGGAGCGCATCGAACGCATCGTCGAACGATTCGAGCAACGGATCGCCGACGGCTACCTCTACGGCGACTTTCAGTTTTCCACGGCGCCGGAGGATCGAGGCTTCCTCAACCTGGGCGTGTTCTCGTGTTATCGCCCGGTCGATCGAAATACTCCGATCCCCAAGAAGCAGACGCGCTTATCGCCAGCTGACTGGCGACGCCTGATGTTCCTGGCCCACCGACACAAGCGGCTTGCGTTCAGCGAGTACGCAGCCTTCTACCTGCAATCATCGGGACAAATCTACTGGAGCGACACACATCAGCTCAGTCTGTACCTCGACGATTATCACGGACGGCTCGACTGCGCCATGCAGTCCGCTGTGACGGGTTCGGAGATGATTACCGAGTTGTATGTGCCTCGTGCCCGTCTTGCCGCATTCATGGACGATGTCCGGATGGATTTCCTGCGCCACCGTGTCGACTTCATCTACGGCACGGTACGCCTGATCGAGCCGGACCGGGAGACACTGCTGCCCTGGGCGCGGGAGCGGTTTGCCTGCGTGATATTCAACCTGCACGTGGATCACGACGCACGGGGGTTGGCGCAGTCGGCCGATGCATTTCGGCGCCTGATAGATATTGCGATCCACCATCACGGCACCTACTTCCTGACGTATCACCGCCACGCCACGCATGAACAACTAAGGGCGTGCTATCCGACGTTCGATCGATTTCTCGGCGACAAGCAACACCACGATCCGCAGGAAGTTTTTCAGAGCGATTGGTATCGGCACTACCGCGCAGAGTTTTGAGCGCGCGACGCGAGGGACGACTGCCATGAGTTCGCATGCACGACGAATCGCATTGCTGTGGACCTGCGTTGCGCTGTTCTTTCTGCGCGTCGTCGGCCAGGTAGAGGCGCTGCTACTGTCGCCCAGCTGGCTGCCATCGATGGAGCAGTGGTATTCGGGACTCGTACCCTACGCGCTGCTGCTGCCGGTCCAGATCGCGATCTTGATGTTGATGGCTGTCCTGGTAGTTCGTGAACAGGATGCGTCGCATGGGCATAGCGAACGGCCGAGGTGGCGGCGTTGGACCCGGCGCTTCGCGTTGGTCTATTTCGCGGCCATGGTGGTGCGCTTACTCGTGCAACTCGGCCGTGGCGCAGACGATATGATCGCGGCTGGCGGGATTCCGGTCGCGTTTCACTGGGTGCTGGCGTTGTTCCTGCTCGTGGTTTCGAGCGAGTCGGGAGCGAAAAGATACCGGTGGGTCAAAGACCATTAGTGCCGCTAAGCCATACCAGTTACTTTGCTTGCACCGATATCGCACCGATCTGATAGCGGACGTCATGCGCAGGGAGCGATTGCGGCAACTTTCCACCTGCGTCCTTGATCACATCCGTCGTGAAAGTGAGATCGATCGTCTCACCGTTGGGAATCAGCTTCACGAACGGGATGGCGGATTGCGCATCGGGATCGCCAGGCACTGCGATCGGAATCTCGCCCAGATCGCGCAGTTTCCGCTCGTCGTATGCGAAGACCCGGAATCCCCAGGAGTACTCGGCGCCAACGTCGACAAAGATGAGCGTTTCGTGCCGTCCACAGTGACCGATGAATGTCGGCGTCATGGCGGCGCTATCTTTGGAGCCCGCAGAGTAATACACCCGCTTGAAGACGCCGCGCTCTGCCACGTATAGCAACACTCTTTGCCCATAGTCTGTCGCCGTGTCGAGCGAAGCGTCACGTTCGAAAACCAAATGAACGCCCTCCTCCAACTCGTACGTCTGGCTACCTGCAGTCGTCTCCTGCAGGCGAAGGCTCTGGCAAGCAGGCGTGCCCGCAAGAATTTCAGCGGCAGCTAAGAGCAGCAGCATCTGAACCTGCCGAGTCCGAATACGATGTCATCCGTCATCAGGGCTCCACCGGCCAACGAAATACGGACGACTCCGATGCTGGATCGATCCTCTGATTCCAGTTGAGATTGTCCTTCACCTCGAAATGCAGATGCGTCTTCTCGCAGGTAAGATTGCCCGTCCTACCCACATATCCTGCAATGGACGCGCGAGTCAGGCGGCCGGTCACTGCGGCCGAGAGATGGGCATAAATGAAGTAACGCGAGGATCCGGGAATGAACAGTCGAGTCTGCACGCCGTACCCGTCCAGTTTCGTTTTATCCTTACTGACCTGTTTGAACTGCGCCGCTGTGCCATCCCAGACCGCGTAAACAGGCGTCCCCACAACGACCGGCGTCTCCGGAGAAGAACCTAGGTCGACCCCCCAGTGTCCTTTCGTCCCGCCATTGCGCACCATGCCAAACCGGCCATCTGCAGTACATCCATCTCTCTTGTTGATATAAGCATTGGCGAGCGGGTTGAAATACGGGAGGCTGAAACCCCCTCCAGGTATTCCCGCGAGCTCAGTCGATAACACGAGAAAGGCGTTATATCTATCTATCAAAAAGCCGTCGTGGTCCACATATTCGGGCGTGCCGCCTGTAAAGATGCCCCCGTATACAGGCACACCCAGCACCCCGCCGAGGATAACCTTCAACCGGCCCTCCACCTCACCGCCCGGCACTATCTGCTCGTTTCCGAGCACCACGTTATTCAGCAATGCCGCAGCCCCCATCGCGCGCTCATCGAAGACACTGTAGTCAGGTCTCGACGTCCCGTTGACGATGGTGATGCCCCACCAATGCCAGACATTGGGCTTCGTGTCGGTGTTGTTAGGATCGGCGTAGGGATCATCGATATTTCCGAAACGATACTCGCATGTGTCATAGAAAACGCACACCGCCGCCGAGTAAGGTGGATATGGCTCCAGTATGTAGCCAAGGTAACTCTCGTAGCGACCCGGATTGGACGGAATACGAGGCGCATTCTGCGCGAAATATTGTGCGTTGGTGACCCACCCATACAGCTCTTTGAAGAACTTCAGCGCAGCAGCATCGATGGCTTTCACAACGCCTGGCCTCTGCCCTCTCACCTGTGGCGCATAGACAATTTGATCACGAAGGCTCGTTGGAAAGATCGGCAACAGGCTACTGAGTCCTCGCAAGCCGATATCCATGAAACCATCGAGATTGAAATCGACGACAGCGACGAACGCAGGAGCTGGCAATGTCGGCCATTGCCTAAACGAAGCGCTACCGGGATCGACGAGGAACCCGCCGTTCGCGGTTTGTGTGAGAAGGGTGTCCGGCACATCCCGGCGCGAAGACGGCACTGGTATGATCAGGTCGTCGTCCGTCGATATGATCGAAACCTCCGGTTTCCATCTTAGATAGATATCCGTCAGGCCATCGCTATTTGCATCGCCGTAGTGCGCGACAAAGTAACCGTCGAAACCATCGCCATAGGCTAGCGGGGCAAACACAGTCATCACTGCTGCCCATGCCAGCCACAGACCGCGATGCTGTAGGCCATTCAGCGTGCGCATCATCCTAACTCCCTGTCAACTTCCCTATCTACGATCTGACACTTCCAGGCGCCGCTCGCAGCCATCGCCCCCAACTGACGACGAGCGCCTGCCAGCGGGTGGACTGTGTTGCGCATAACCGCTTGCGGAGCTTGCGGCTAGTGACGACACAAGTCTTGGACTGATCTTCTCTTCAACGACATCGCTCGAAGCGCAATCGGTCCTCGCGCCCTCCTCTGGCAGGACATTTCGTGTGGATACCGGTATGGGGTGCGCCGCCTCAACGCCCACACGAGGTCGCTCGCTATAGAATCTCATTGCAACAATACTCACGGCGCCTACCGAGAGAATCGCCGCCATCACCGTCGGCTTCGCTTTCATACGAGTCACTCGTGTCGATTCGGTTTGAGCCGGCAACGGCCCCGCACCGTGCAGTAGATCTTAAAATTTCGAACCGTCATGCGCGTGATTCAGTTAAACCGAACTCGCTGGATTCGGACCAGGATCGAGGCATCGACTACCCTGGATCTGCTACATCAGAGAACATGCCGCGCGCTCCAGAACAGTTCGTTATATAGAAACTCAAGACCTTTCCCTGCGCCTGCCACGCGAGTATCGCACCTAAAATCGATCTTCCCGTAGCGTCGTTCGCATTGACGTAGTCAACCCTGGTTGAACCGCATTCATTGTTCGAACCCTGCAGCCACACCATGATCTGCCCGGCCGAATTGAGTTGCACCCGTCCGACGGACCCCGTGTACCAGCCCTCGGCGCTCGCGCTGCCGATCCCGGCGAGCGTCAAGCCGATAGCCAGAACTCCTGTCATGCGATTGGATTTCTTCGATGTCATTGCCGCAACCTCCATGTCTGGAATATATGACGATCCGCTGTAGCACCATCTTATCGATGACACACCATGTCGCTGGCGCTCGACGCGACAGCGTCGATTCGCAATTCAAGCATGCTTGAGTGCCTCGACTTCCCTTGTCGATTTCACGAGGCCGAGAGTAAAACTAGCTACTTAACAATGCTGATGCACTCAACAGACGTCAACAGAAATATTTCTTAGCCCCATGAGAGTTCTAGTGAGGGAGCCGGCCAGCCTGGGCATCGGCTGGGTGATTGCTGCGAAATCATGTCTGCGGTGAAATTTCACGGCACGAACGCTGCCGCATTTTCGGACAATTCCCGGCGACGCAGGATCAGCGCGTTAAGCTGCGACAGCGCCACAGCCAACCACCGAACAAGCCGCAACTGATGACGAGCAGGGCAAGTGCGAGTTCGAACGCCCACATTCCATTCCCCCAGAGAACTGCAAAAAGTCCGCCGATGATTCCGGCGATCAACCCGTGAAACAGCGGCTGCTGGCCGGCAATCTTCGCTGCAAGGTAACCGGAGCCGACCGGTGCGACGGCCCAGAACCAAAGAAGCATGAGCGATGCCGCGCTCTGCCAGATCGGAATGCGCTGACCGGTCGGGTCAGCAGCACCGAAGAAGTTCTGCGCCGAGGTGATGACCGTGAGAGGAACAATGGGAGCGATGTAGAAAGCAAACAGGGCGATCAGGACCGCACGAATTTTGATTCCGTTCATACTTTCCATGGGACCTTGAGACCCGGGGGTCAGGCGAGTGCGGCCGGGAGCGCTTATGTCGATCGAGCCCGGCGCTTCATGAGTCTCTACAATGTAAAACATCCGGCAGGTTCTTTACCGGGAAACATGCGGCAGGAAATTGAGACGTTTCTCTCATATCTTGCCGATGCATGCCATCTGGCATCCCCCCGCGAGGCACGAGGCTGATTCGTGGAAAGCCGCTTGGCTTCGCAGGTGCCTAAGCGATAGCCGCCCACCGGCGCTGCTTAGGCGCGGCAGGTAGAGCCATGCTACGGCTTACGCCGCCTGCGGCGCTCCATCTCAATTTCATCTTCAATATCTCGCGCAGCCAATCCATCGCAGACTTTCTGCTGATCCGCCTTTCCATCCAGCTGCGACTGCGCACAGCGTTTGCGGCGGCGGCCATCGATGCCACGCGTGATTTCATACGCCATGAACTTTTCGCAAGCAGGCGAACCCGTGTCCCCTGCCTCACGAGCATCGAGACACAGATTCAAATCATCGCGCCGGCGCATGTCTTCGGCGATGCGCGCCTCGACGAATGCTTTGCGTTCGGCCAGCAGTGTCTCGTAGAAATCCGGGTGTTTTATCAGGAACGCCTTCTCCATCGGCTTGGTCACCTGTGCCGTACATTCGGCAGTGGCCTCTTCCTTGTAGGCGAGTTCGAGACAGCGACGCACCAGGTCTTCCTGGGGCGCGGTGAGTTCGGGCGGCGCACAGCCGCTTACGCTAGTTGCGAGGAGGAGTACGAGCAGTTTTTGAAGTGAGCGCCGCATCTGGCGGCAATCTTACTCTTACCGCTCCCGGTTCCGGGAAAGCTCGCGCATCTGCGTTCCTATGGACCCGTCGGCGGCATGAGATATCCATGCCCCGTCATCCGCGATTCCGGCTTCAATTCGCACGGCACGCAATCGGGCCAGTAGAACTCCGGCTCACGCCCGCTCACCGGGTTACGGTAGTTGAACCACATCGGCAGGATGCCAGGCCATTCGATGGTCTCGCCCGTGCCGCCGCGGAAGTGCTCAGCACGTTTGCCTAACTCGGTCATCAGGATATCGGGCGGAAATTTCGCAACGAGTGGACTCGGAGCGGGACGCGGCGCTCCCGCAGGTGCAGGCTTCACACGCGACCACCCACCCTTCCAGCCCGCCATGGTGAAGTACGGCTCGTCGATCTCCAGGCTCCACAATCTCCAGACGCCATTCTCGAGCACAGTCTGGTCGTTCGGATACATGCCCGAAAACAGCGAGGCGCCGTAGAAATCCCCTTCCTTCGCCGGCTGCTTGCCGGTACGCGGCTGGAACAGGCGCGCACGCAGATTCGCGGATCGTCCATCGGCAGCGACATTCACGACCAGTTGCGTACGCCAGTGATAAGAAATTCCCGCACGCGCGGTCGGAGCAGTACCCCACATCGTCGTCGCAGCTTTGGCGATGCGTTCGCGGCCCATGTAGTAACCGGCGAACGGCGATTGCTTGTTGCCCTTCTCAGCGAAGATGGCGCCGAGTTGCGGCCACTGGAAGTCATCGATGTAGTAACCGTACGCCGAAGACACACTCTCCGTGCCGTCGTACGCCATCGAACGCGAGAGGCGACGGCGCGCTTCGACGAGCCGATCCGCATCGCTCGTGCCGAATACCGTAGCCGTGTTGGCGAGCGCTTTGCCAGTCATCGGATCGAGGCCCAAGAGCTTCAGTCCCTTGGTGTCGACCGCCTTTCCCGTCGCGGGATTCAAACCGACAAATGCAGGCAGGGCATCGTAGGCATACCGGAACACGCCACCATCGCCCCAGCCCTTGTCGAACTCGGCTCGCATGAGTGGAAACAGCCGCAGTTCTTTCAGCTTCCACAAGCCGTCCTGCTTCACGAATCGATTGCGGAACACGGTGAGCTCCCAATGCGCCGTGCCCTTATCGGCCTCGCCCAGCATTCCAAGCTCGATGCCGCGACTCACCGCCTCCTGCCCCCCGGGAAGAACCTGCACGATGGCGTCGAAGATGGGCCGATCGTTCAGTTGGCCGTGCTGAAGTCCCGCCGGCCCCATTCGCTCCATTGCCTGCCGCACGCCATTACGGCCGCGGAAAGTGCCGACGCCGTCGATCTCGACCGCCGACTCCTCGGCAAAGAGATCGACGACGTCGTCCCACATCTTGCGATCGACGTAATGACCGTAAGCATGCTGCAGGTTGCGAACCGCGTCTTCGTCGTTGAGGCGGTCGATCTTCTGCATCAGTAACGCCAGCGACTGACCACTGCGCGGCGCTCTTCCAACCGCGGGCGGTATCGGCGTGCCGGATTCCTGGACGGAAAAGTGAAAGGGAACGAGCGCCAGGTCGGCGCCACCTTCGTTGATCCAACCGGTCTCGTAACTGCCCGAATACTGGGGATAGTAATGGGCCACCGAGATCTTCCAGTTGCGTCCGTCGCGAACGTATTCGTTCTCGTAGATGCCGCCTTCGATGCGCGCAGCGCCCTTGCCATCGCCGAGAAACGCCATGCTCATCCAGCGAGCCTTGGCCGTGCGTCCGTCCACCGACAGGTTGACTAGCGGTTCGTCGATCATTTCCGTATGCAGCGCGCCCGGCTCCAGTCCGCGTCGCCCACCATTTCGAGCCAGCCAATCGCCGATCGCCGCGCGACCTTTGATCGTTTCGGCGCCGCGAATGAAAGTCCCGTCGGCAGTGAAGAGACTCGCCATCTCCTCGCGCAACCCGAACTGTGCGTAGTGCGCGTAACTGCGTTGGAGGTCCTTCACCTGTCGCAGCGAAGTCAGGCGATCCACGTCCCTGGCCAGCGCGTCGACATCGTCGGCACGAACCGCCGCGCACGCGAAGCTGAGAGCGAGCAACAGGAATACGCCGCCACGGAATCGTTTGAACACGGTTACCCCTTCTGGTGTGGGATCGAGTATCAGTGGTGGGTCGGTCCCGCATCTTCCGGGGACTCGTCCGCTCCTGTCAGGCGATGAAATGCCACCAGCGCCACGCAGGACAGCACCATCGGCATGGCGATGGCGAAAAAGACCGTCGAGGGCTGCATTCCCGCACCCAACATGAAACCGGCAGCGGCGGGACTGAGCATGTTGCCGATGCGGCCGAACGCGACTGCGGAGCCGATGCCGGTCGAGCGCATGTGTGTGGGGTAGAAACGCGCGGCCGGCGGATAGAGCAGGAAGAAAGCGCCGGATACGAATACGCCGCAAACCGTCGCCACTGCAAGAATGAGGGTATTGCTGGAAGCCAGTTCCAGGCCCATGCAGACGCAGCTCAACACAGCGGCGATGATCGAAGCCAGCAGCACCTTGTTCACATGCCAGCGCCGCGTGAACAGTGGCAACACCAGGCCGCCGAACATCGCACCCGCCGAGTAGAACGCAATCGCGTCGACACCGATCTCGGTGGGCTTGCCCGCGTGAGTGAGTATCAGCGTCAGCCAGTTCGTGAAGAAACTCACCACGAAACACACGCCGATGAACATCGCCCACAGCAAGGAAGTACCGGTAGCGCGTCCTGCCGAGAACAGATCCCGCAAACGATTCCGTGGCCCGCTCAAACTCAGGTAGCGCGGCGATTCCGGAAGCATCGCCATCAACAACACCGTGACGGCGGCGCACCCTCCTCCCACGTACAACACGGGAGTCTGCCAGGGCCCTGCCGCCATCGGCAGCTTCAGCAGCAACGCTGCGAGCAGGCCGCCCCCCGCTTGGCCCAGGAACACGAAGGCAAGCACACTAGCTCGCACGCGCAGCGGTAGCGATTCCGACACCAGAGCCACCGCAACGGGAATCACGCCGCCGAAGGAAATACCGCTCACCAGCCGCCAGAACAACAGTTGCGGCACATTGGTCGCAAGCGTGGTGGCAAGCGTCGCCACCGTCATCAGCACCATGGCGCCGATCAATGCATTGCGCCGACCGATCCGGTCCGCGAAATAGCCGATGCTCACGCCGCCGACGATCAATCCGATCGGGCCCGAGGACAGGATGATCCCGAAGGTGGCCGGCGACACTTCCCACGCCTTCATGATCCTCGGCGCCAGCAGCGGGATCAGCGTGAGATCGATGCCCTCGATCAACGTGGCGAGCACGCAAAGCGCCACCACGCGTACCTGGGCGGCGCTGATGGGGTCGTCGATGGTGGCGGTGGCGTTTGACAAGGCTGGGCGACAGTACCCGTGGCGGAATGATGCAGGCTTGCCCTAAGCGGCACAGTTCCTTACCGAAGCGTTCCCGGCGCTAGCCAGGCCCGGCGATGCATCGTTAGGATGAGTGGAGCTCCGCGGTGCCGGGCCATTGTCGATGAGTTCGGGCTTTACGGGTTTTCATACTACAGCGCTTTCGGCGCGCCGATCGCTACGCTGCGGAGAATACGACAAGGTGGACGAACTGTTTGCAATCCGTGGGAAGGTCGCCCTGGTCACCGGCGGCACCAGCGGTATCGGACTGATGATCGCAAGCGCCCTGGTCCGCCGCGAGGTGAAAACGTACATCGTGGGACGGGACATCGCGCAGAGCCGGTCGATTGCCTCCGAGTTGTCGAGCCACGGCGCCTGCGTCGGCCTGGCTGCCGATCTCGCCGAACCGGAGGGACCGCAGCAACTCGCAGCCGAATTCGCTCGCCACGAACCCCATCTCAACATTCTCATCAACAACGCTGGCGCGAATGAGACTGGCGCCATCGACACAGTCTCGCTCGCCGATTGGGACAAGGTGATGAACGTGAACCTGCGTGCGGCGTTCTTCCTGGTCCAGCAGGTGTTACCGCAATTGCGCGCCGCTGCCACCGCTATCGATCCAGCACGAATCATCAGTATCGGCTCGATCGGCGGCCTGCATATTCCCGACTGGGATGCGTTTCCCTACGGCGCTTCAAAGGCAGCGCTGCACCACATGACGCGTGCGCTCGCGAAACGCCTGGGCAACGACAACATCGTCGTCAATGCCATCGCACCCGGCCCCTTCCCTTCACGATTGACCGACACGCAATCCGAGGCCGTGAAGAAAAGCGTACAGGCTCGCATTCCGCTGCGTCGTCCCGGCGAGCCGCAGGACATCGAAGGCCTGGTCGTATTCCTCGCCTCACGCGCGGGCGCATACGTAAACGGCACGACCATTCCTCTGGACGGCGGCTATATCGCCGCGTTGTAGGAGGACGAGCAGCGTCGACGCTCGACAAGACAAATCCCTGCACCGATCGGGACAAGACCCCTCGCGCACGAGCCAGATAATGACGCGCTCGTTCCGACTCGATCGAGGCAAGGAGTATGTGGTGACCCATCCGCTGTTCGATACGCACGCGCACCTGATTTCCGACGACTGGGAGACCTTCCGGCCGAAGGCCCTGCGCGCCGACCTGCCAACGCCGAAACGCACCGACTACACGGTCACGGCGGAAGCGCTGATCGGCATGATGGATCGACACGACGTTCCCACGGCATGCGTGGTGCAACGTGGTCATCTCTATGGATATGACAACAGCTACATCATCGACTCGGCGCGCAGATATCCCGACCGCCTGCTGCCCGTCGTGATTCTCGATGCGCAGGACCCTGCAACGCCCGCGCTGTTCACGGACATGGTGAAGAACCAACGGGTGCGCGGCTTTCGCCTGGCCAACATGCGTCCTTCGCACCTGGACACTGCCTGGATGAGTTCGCCCGCGGCGATGCAGGTATGGAAGACCTGCGCGGAGCTGAACGCGCCGATGACGCTGATCTTCTTTTTCAACCAGCTGAGTTACGTGCTGTCGTCGCTGCACATCATCGCGAAAATGTTTCCGACGCTGCCCATCCTCATCGATCACCTGGGCATGGCTTACGGCGTGACGCACGTCGAACTTGCTTGGGCGCGCGAAGCCGGTATTGCGGGAATTCCCATGCCGCCGCCGCCAGACTTCGGCATCAACGAAACCATCCGCATCTTCGAAGACACGCCCAACGTGCACTTCAAGCTTACTGAAGTGAACATCGAGAACCTCACGTCCGCGGGGATTGCGCCTGCTCGCATCGTTCGCAGGCTTGCCGACAGCTTCGGCGCCGAACGCCTGGTGTGGGGATCGGATGTGGGACAGAGCCTGCGCTGGTCGTACGCGGAGAAGGCTTCCATGGGACGTGCGGCAGCGGATTTTCTCGATGACCACGAACGCGCGCTGTTTCTCCACGATAATGCAGCGCGCATTTATGCGAACACGGACTGAAGAGGAGAAAACCTACTCGGCGTTGCGGCGGTACTCGCGAGGGATCACGCCGAACTGCTCGTGAAACGAACGTGAGAAATGCGCTGCGCTGTTGAATCCGTAGGACAGCGCGATCTTCATCATGGTGTGGCCTCTCCAGGCGGGATCGCGCAATTTCCGAGCGCATTCCTCCAGGCGCCGGCGCCTGATGTACGCAGACACGCTCTCCTGCGAGCCGGAAAATATCGCACGTAGATAACGCGGCGAGACATGCACACCATTGGCGACCGACTCCACAGTCAGCGCCGGATCCCGCAGGTGGTCTTCGATGTAGCGGATGATGTCGTTGCGGCGCCGGCCGATCTTCACCGAAGAAGACGCACGATCGTCGAATCCTATGGTGTAGGAGATCGACAGCATCTCCAGCAGGTAGTTCGCCACGCGGCCTTCGTAGTCGGGGCACGATCCGAAGTCGGCATGCTCACTCAGCGACTGCACCATGGCGGCGACCGTGCTCGTCACTCCCACTGCCTTGCCTAAGTGCACGCCGCAGAATTGGTCGAGATTAGGCAGGTACTCACGCAACACAGCGGGCATGACGCGCACCATGATCGTCACCGACGGATTCTCGGTGCAGAAGTAATGCGGCATGCCGGTGTCGCAGAGCACGAAGTCGCCTTCCGACAAGCGCGCCTCGCGGCCGTAATGAGAGAAGACGCTGCTGCCCTTGGCTTGCAACAGGAACGAATAGAGCCGCGGCGATTGCGCCAAGTGCCTGCTGGTGCGCTCGATGCTGCAGCTGTCGACAGACAACTTCGCAAGTTTTACCGGCCCCAGCTGGCCGATGCTCAGTTCGGCGTCGAATCGGCTCTGGTCGCCGGGCGTGAATTCGACGCGGCTCATGCGTGAGGAGTACAGATCGTTCCACGCAGCCAGGCGGCCGGCCGAACGCAATCCGACGGTAGTTAACCTTTCCATCCATCCCCCTTGCTCTCATCTAGTTCGCGCGGCCTTTAGCATCGGCATCCACTGCGGGAAGCTCGTGCCGGCACGCGACCGCGTCTTATCGGCGGCCAGAGAGGATCTTGACAGAAAATTTCGTCGACGACGAGCCGCGGGCATTTGCTCCTACGTCGCAGGGGAAGCGGAGGATTCATGCGTTGTGATGTCAAATCGCCCCCTCCCTACCCCTCCCCCGGCGACCGGGGGAGCAGGGAGTAGGAATGCTTGCATTCATCTCGACGCCACCTCACTCTCTTCGCGATGGATCGAGACCGACGAGAATTCATCCGGCATGCCGCTCGCGTGGGCGCACTTACAGTTGCCGGCACAGCGGGTTGGCGCATGGCGCTGGCGATGGGAGAGAGCATGTCCGGACATGAGCTGGCGACCACGAGCATGGTCGCGTTGTCGCGTTTACTTGCCGAGCAAAAAATCAGCAGCCGCCAGTTGGTCGAGCAATCGCTCGCGGCGATCCAGAATCCCAAAGGAGAAGGCTCGCGCACCTTTCTCCTCGTTCATGCAAAACAGGCGCTCGCTGAAGCAGATCGCGTCGATGCCCAACGTCGCAGCGGCGCGAAGCTGCCTGCTCTCGCGGGGATACCGGTTTCGATCAAGGACCTGTTCGACGAAGCCGGCGTCGTGACACTCGGCGGCTCGACGGTGATGGTTGGCGCGGCCGCAGCGACACGCGACAGTGTCGTCGTCGAGCGCTTGAGAAAGGCCGGCGCAATAATCGTCGGGCGTACCAACATGACCGAGTTCGCGTACTCGGGCCTCGGCATCAACCCTCACTACGGCACACCCAAGAACACCTTCGATCGCGCCACCGCACGTGTACCCGGCGGCTCTTCCTCCGGCGCCGCGATTTCCGTAACAGATGGCATGGCTGCCAGTGCAATCGGCACGGACACGGGCGGCTCGGTCCGCATCCCGGCTGCATTGAATGGCTTGGTCGGTTTCAAGCCTACGGCGCGACGCGTGCCGCTCACTGGCGTGTTGCCTCTGTCGTTCACGCTCGATTCCGCCGGACCGATTGCCAAGAGCGTTGCCGATTGCGCGTTACTCGATCAAGTGCTGGCGGCCGAGGCCGATGGAGTTACAGCGCCTGCTACGTTGCGCGGTCTGCGTTTCGCGGTGCCTAAGACCGTGTTCCAGGACGACCTGTCACCGGCAGTCGCCAATGCCTTCTCTGCAGCGCTTGCCCGATTGTCACGCGCTGGCGCGATCGTCACCGAGCTACCGATGGCTGAGTTTTCACGGGCGGCGGTATTGAATCCGCGTGGTGTGCTGTCAAGCGTGGAGGCGTTCTGGTGGCACCGACAGCGGATCAAGGACGGCGTCGATAAGTACGATCCAAGGGTGATGGCGCGCATCCGTCCCGGCGAAGCGGTATCCGCGGCGGACTACATCGAAGTGCTGCATCAACGCGAGCGCTTCGTCGAAGAGATCAATGTCGCCGCTGCTGGCTACGACGCAATGCTGATGCCGACCACGGCGGATACGGCTCCTGCGATTGCGGAAGCTGGCAAGGACGATGAAAGCTACTTTCGTTTCAATGGACGCATGCTGCGGAACCCGTCGCTCGTCAATCTGTTCGACGGGTGTGCGCTGTCGGTTCCGTGCCATGAGCCGGGCAGTGCACCGGTGGGGTTGATGATCGCCGGCACACGGGGAGCGGATCGCAGGATATTGGCGGTTGGGTTGACGGTGGAGGCAGCGGTTTCGAAGAGCGCGTGACTTCCGCTTTGCTTCGCGGGCGCCTGCGGCCCGCGAAGCGCAACTAACCCGACTGACTGGAAGCCGCCCACAAATTCAGCCCACCATCCAACGCATGCCGATCTATCGCCTTCAGCTCTTCATCGCTGAAGTCAGGCGACCTAAGCGCTCCCAGGCAATCCTCGATCTGCTCCCACCGGCTCGCGCCAATCAACGCACTCGTAACCGCCGGCTGACGCAACACCCACGCCACCGCCATTTGCGGCAACGTCTGCCCACGGCGCTTTGCTATCTCGCCCAACCCACGCACATTGGCCAGGTTGGCTTCCGTCAGGAACGCAGGATTGAACGACTCATGCCGGGCCGCGCGCGAGTCGCCGGGAATCCCATTCAAATATTTCGAAGTAAGCAGACCCTGCGCGAGCGGCGAGAACGCGATGCAGCCAACGCCCTCCTCGCTCAGCACATCGAGCAGCCCATCCTCCACCCAGCGATTCAGCAGCGAATACGATGGCTGGTGAATGATGAACGGCGTCTTCAACTCGCGAAGAATCGCCGCAGCCTCACGCGTCTTCTGCGGTCCGTACGAAGAGATGCCGACATACAGCGCTCGCCCACTGCGCACAGCCGTGTCGAGCGCACCCATCGTTTCCTCGAGCGGCGTCTGCGGATCGAAGCGATGGGAATAGAAAATATCGACATAGTCGAGCTGCATGCGCGCAAGACTCTGGTCGAGGCTCGACAGCAGGTACTTGCGACTGCCCCATTCGCCGTATGGCCCCGGCCACATCAGGTAACCCGCCTTGGTCGAAATAACGAGTTCGTCGCGATGCCCGCGCAGATCGGCCTTGAGGATCCGGCCGAAGTTCTCTTCCGCGGAGCCGGGCGGCGGACCGTAGTTGTTCGCCAGGTCGAAATGAGTGATGCCGTGGTCGAACGATCGCAGCACCATGTCACGCGCATTGTCGTAAGGCGTGGAGCCGCCGAAGTTCTGCCATAGCCCGACCGACAGGCGCGGCAACTTCAGCCCGCTGCGCCCGCATCGCGAATAGGTCATCTGCTCGTAACGCTTTGGATTGGCAAGATACATGGGAAATCCTGAGAAGTTCGAATGATGGTCCGTCAAGTCGGCGCGGCAGGCGACGCCGATGGTGACGATATCATTCCCGCCAAGCCCAGGACATCACCTGCGGGAGACGGAAGAGGAACCGCTGTCAGCCCTGCCACCCACCGCCGAGCGACTTGTAGATCGCAACCAATTGAGTGCGCACCCTGATATTGCTGTCCGCGTAAGTGCGCTCCACCTGCAGCAGCGTGCGATGCGCATCCAATTCCACCAGGAAATTCACGAGCCCATGGCTGTAGCGGACATGCGCGATGTCGTATGCATCGCGGCTGAAAGCCAGCGCCTCGGCAAGTTCGCGATTGCGTTGCTGCTCGGTGGCGTAACCGCTGAGGGCGTTCTCGATCTCGTGCCATGCCTGCAGGACGGTGTGCTGGTAGTTCACTGCCGCCTCCTGCTGTTGCAGCTCGCGAATCTCCACTACGGTTCGGCGGCGAGATCCGTCGAAGATCGGCAGGCTGATGCTCGGGCCGATAGACCACTGGCGCGAGCCCCATTCCGAAAGATCCGACGCGCTCAGGGCCTGCTGTGCGAAATTTCCGGTCAGCGTGATGCGAGGATAAAGATCCGCCACTGCGACACCGATGTCGGCTGTCGCCGCATGCAATCCCGCTTCGGCGCGACGGATGTCGGGCCGGCGTCGTGCAATCTCCGACGGAACACCGCCGGCAATCGCGGTGGGCAGGCCGAAGAGCGGCCCTGTCGCATTGGCGAGTTGTCCGTCGAGTACTCCGGGCGCAACGTTCAGCATCAGGCACAAAGCACTGCGAATCTGCGTCTCGCGCTGTTGCAGCTCCGGCAAGCTGGCCCGAGCATCGGCCAGCCGGGCCTGTTGCGTCGATAAATCCAGTTGGTCCACCATCCCACCCTTGACGCGATAGCCGGTCAGCTCGACCAGGTCGGCGCTCAGGTTCACATCTGCATTCGCGATCCGCAACTGATCCTGGACGCCACGCAGTTCGAGATAGGTACGAACCACTTCGGCCACGAGCGAGAGTTGCGCATCGTGCAGATCTTCACTGCCCGCTTGCGCAGCTGCGTCCGCGGATTCGATGGAACGTCGCAACCTGCCCCACAGATCCAGTTCCCACGCTGCGTCGAACCCGACCTGGTGAACGTTGAAGGGCTCGCTCAACAGCTTGATGGTCTGTTCGCGGCTCCCGGCGGGCGCGACGATATCGATCATCCGCGTGTTGACGCCATTCTCGCTCTGCCGCTCACGACTGTAGGCACCGCTCGCGTTGACGTTAGGCCCACGCGCACCGCGAGCAGCCGCGAGCTGTGCACGACTCTGGGCAACTCTCAGTACAGCGAGCTTCACGTCGGCATTGTTCTCGAGCGCACGCGCCACCAGTCCGCTCAGCGTCGGATCGTCGAATTGCTTCCACCATTCGAGGTCGACAGCCTCGCCCGACAGCTGTGTCCCGGTCGTGCGCCATTGCTGGGGCAATGCGCTGTCCGGCGCCTTGAAATCAGGCCCCACGGCGCATGCACTCAGCAGCAACGCAGCAATCGCCACGGCAAGCAATCTATTTGTCTTCATGGGACACCTACACCAGCCGATTCCGGAACAGCCACACGGCCGACGGCAACGTGACTGCTGCGATCAGGATCAGCGGCCACATATCGTTATAGAGAACATCGATGCCCGCACCCTCGAGGTACACCCGCTGCGCCATCTCGATGGCGTAACGCAGGGGATTCACCAGCGTGAGGTACTGCATTGCCTTGGGCATGTTGCTGATCGACGAGGTCAATCCCGACAGCAGCATCATCGGCATCAACAGCACGAACGTGTACAGCATGGCCTGTTGCATCGATGCGGAGAACGCCGAGAGCGCAAGCCCGATACCGACGGACGCCGTAGTAAACAGCAGCAGGCCGAGATACAGCGTCAGCAACGAACCCTGGAACGGAATCCCGAACCAGAACCGCGCCACCAGCAGGATGATCGACGATTGCAGGATGCCGATGAGAATGGATGGCACCGCCTTGCCGATCATGATTTCCGTCGGTCGTAACGGCGTCACCATCAGTTGATCGAAGGTTCCCTGCTCGCGTTCGCGCGCCACGGACAGCGCCGTCAGGATCAACACCTGCAACATGCTCAGCGCGGCGACCAGGCTCGGAATCATGTTCCAGCGCGTTTCCAGGTTCGTGTTGTACCAGGCGCGGCCCTCGATTCGCAGCGGCGCAGCCACCCCGCCATGCAGCTCGCGCCAGCTTTCATTGAAGCGCTCGACAACCGCGCCGACATAAGCCGCCGCAGTGTTTCCCGTGTTGGTATTGCGTCCGTCCGAGATGACTTGGACGACCGCACCGCCGCCGGAGAAGATGCGCCGTTCGAAATCCGGCGGCACGTGAATGACGAGGAGCGCCTGCTTGCGGTCGATCACGTCGCCGATCTCGCCCGCATTGCTCAGCTGGAGCACGCGACGAAATACACCGGCACTGTCGATCTGCGCGACGAAATCCTTGGCGGCGCCGCTGTGATCGGAATCCAGCAGTGCGTACGGGACTTCGTCGAGATCGTAGGTCGCGGCGTAGCCGAACAGCAGCGACTGCATGAAGATAGGCAGGAATAGCACGAGGCGACTGCGCGGATCCTTGAGGATGGCGATCAGCTCCTTGCGGATCAGCACGACGATACGATGCAAGGTGGCGTTCACATCAGCACCTTGCGTGTATTGAGACGCGTCAGCCCGAGAAACAGGACGGCATGGACACAGAGGATCGCACAATCCTTGATGAGCAGCCTCCACACGTCGCCGGCGAGGAACAGCGTCTGCAACGCCTCGACGAAATAAGTAGCCGGCAGCACACGACTGATGGCGCGTACGACGAAGGGCACGCTGTTCAGATCGAAGATGAAACCGGACAGCATGAGCGCCGGCAGGAAGCTCAGGATGAGCGCGAGCTGGCTGGCGAGGAACTGGTTCTTGGTCGCAGCCGAGATCAACAGGCCGAGACTGAGCGAGACCAGCAGGTACAGCATCGATGTGAGGATGATGAGCAGCAGCGACCCGCGGATCGGCACCTCGAACAGGAACTTGCCGGCCAGCAGGCACATCGCGAGCCCCACCAGGCCGACGCCGAAATAAGGCACCAGCTTCGCGATCACGATTTCGTTGGTGGTGACCGGCGTGACGAACAGCGCTTCGAGCGTCCCCCGCTCCCACTCACGTGCCATGACGAGTGAGGTCAGCAGCGCCCCGTTGAGCGTCATCACCAGTACGATCAATCCTGGCACGAGGAAGTAGGTGCTGTTGTTCGCCTCGTTGTACCAGAGTCGCGTCTGCAGCGAGACTGGCGGCACTGACGTCGGCAACTGGCCCGCGGCGACTTGCTTGATACTCCATTGAGCAATCGCGCCCTGGGCGAATGACTGCAGCACGCGTGCACGGTTTGCATCGACGCCATTCACGAGCACCTGGACAGCCGCGTCGCCTGCGGCCAGACGGCGTGAGAAATCCGCTTGCAGGTGGACGACGGCGTCGACTTTTCGTTTCAGCATCAGCTGCCGTGCTTCATGCATCGACGAAGAGCGCGTTACGACGAAGTATGGCGAAAGATAGAATCCCGCAAGCACATCCTGTGCAGTCGGCGACGTATCTTCCGAGACAACAGCAATCGCTACGTTCTTGACGTCGAAGGACAGTCCATAACCGAAGATCAGGATCAGGATGACCGGCAGGAACACGCCGACCATCAGGTTGCTCCTGTCGCGCAGCAGCTGACGTGTTTCCTTGGTGATCAGTGCACGCAGGCGCTGCCATGAGATCGCATCTCGCTTGGGCGCAACGGCTGTCGTCGAGTCGGAAGCCTGGCTCATGCAGCTTCCTGCGTCCGAGTCTGCCGCGACTTCTCGACGATGGCGATGAATGCTTCTTCCATCGTAGCCACAGACTCTCCTGCGTCGCCAGCCTGGCTACGCACTTCATGCGGCGTCCCGATCGCGAGCATGGTGCCCGCGTCCTGGATCATGATCCGGTCGCAGTACTCGGCCTCCTCCATGAAGTGCGTGGTCACCACGATGGTCGTGCCGTGATCGGCGAGCGAACCGATGCGTCGCCAGAATTCGCGACGCGCCAACGGGTCGGCGCCGCTGGTGGGCTCATCGAGGAAGACGATCTGCGGCTCATGCAACAGCGCGGCTGCCATCGCGAGACGTCGTTGAAATCCGCCGGGCAATGCACCGGTAGCTGTCGCTTCACGTCGCTTGAGTTCGAAGTTGTCCAATGCCCAGTCGATCCGCTCGACAGCGCGTGCGCCACGCAATCCGTAGGCCCCAGCGAAAAAATCCAGGTTCTGGCGCACGCTGATGTCGCCGTACAGCGAGAACTTCTGCGCCACGTAGCCAATGTTCTGCCTCGCCTCGGCACGCGCACGACGCAGGTCGGCACCCGCCACGCGCAATGTTCCGCTGGTCGCCGGAAGCAATCCGCACAGCATGCGAAACGTGGTCGTCTTGCCCGCGCCGTTCGGGCCGAGCAATCCGAAGACCTCGCCACGCTTCACCTGGAAGCTCGTGCTGTTGACCGCGACGAAGTCGCCGAACTTCCGCACCACGTCGTGAGTCTCGATGATGACTTCGGAACGATCCGGCGGCGCTTTCTCCGCGAGTTCGATGGCGGCAGCCGCGGCCGGTGCGACATCGCTTTGTTTACGCAGCAACATCATCAGCCCGTCTTCGAGACTCGGGGCTACCGGTTCGAAGTCGACTTCATCGACAGCGACAGCCGTCGTCCCACGCATCACGGCGCGAACCTTCCCTCCCTGCGGAACAGCATCCACGACATCGTCGCGGTCGATCAAGCGTGCCTGCAGGTTGCGCGCTGGCTCGTCTCGATGCGAGGTCGCGATGAATGTGTGGCCTTGCGCTCGTGAACTGATCGACCCAGGCGCTCCGTCCGCCAGCACCTTACCTTCGTGCAATACGATGACGTGAGCGCAGCGCTCCGCTTCGTCCATGTAGGATGTGCTGACGATGACGGACAGTCCTTCCTCCTCGACCAGCGCGTTCACGATTTCCCACAATTCACGGCGCGACAGCGGATCCACGCCGACCGTCGGCTCGTCCAGCAACAGCAGGTCCGGCGAGCGCACCAGCGTGCATGCGAGTCCGAGCTTCTGCTTCATGCCGCCGGAGAGTTTGCCCGCCGGGCGATCGCGAAATTCCGAGAGTGCGGTCATCTCCATCAATCGCGGATAGCGCTCCTTGCGCTGGGCGGCATCGAGTCCGTGCAGGTCGGCATATAAATCCAGATTTTCCTGCACGCTGAGATCCTCGTAGAGGCCGAAGCGTTGCGGCATGTAGCTGATGCGGTTCTGGACGGCTTGCGGATACTTCGCGACGTCGAGCCCCAGCACGTTGAGCATTCCTTCCTCGGGTCGCAGCAGGCCCGCGATCAATCTCAGCAGCGTCGTCTTGCCTGCGCCGTCCGGCCCCACCAGCGCCGTCAGCTCTCCATGCCGCGCCTCCAATGACACACGGTCGAGTGCCGTGATGATGTCTTTCTTATCGCGCGCGAACCGCTTGACCAGATCATGGCCTTGAATGGCAGCATCGCCCGGCTTGTTCATCTGGCTGACTCGGCCGCGGGTTGTGGTCCGTCTACATTCTGCACGGGTGCTGCGCGATCGATGGTAACGGTGGCGGGCATACCGAGCCTCAGCCGGTCTTCTGTGTCTTCGACGAACACGCGCACTTCGTAGACGAGGCTGGTGCGCAGTTCTTCGGTCTGTACAGTCTTGGGCGTGAACTCGGCGCTCGATGAAATGAACCTGACCGTTCCCTGCAGCGGCGCGCCCGTGGCGCTATCGACCGTCACCGTCGCTGTCGATCCGATCCGGACATTGCTCATCTCGCTTTCGGAGAGATAAGCGCGGATCCACTTGGGATTGGTGATGGCAATCGAGAACACCGGTCGTTGCGGCGTGGCGAGTTCGCCGGGCTCCATCAACCTGTTGCGAATCACGCCGTCGGTGGGCGCGACCAGGTCGATATCTTTCAATTGTCGCTGCAACAACGCGAGATCGGCCTGTGCCGATTCGAGCTGCGCCTTGGCCTGATCGATGTCTTCGTTGCGAGGGCCGGCGAGCGCCAACTCCAGCGTCTTGCGGACGTTCTCGGCGCGAGCCTCGCTCATTCGTGCCGCGGTGGAGGCGGCATCCAGATCCTGCGGACTCACCGCCCGCCCCTTCGATTCGTCGCTGATTCCTTTCAGGCGTTCGAACTGACTGCGCGCATTCGCGGCTTCCGCCTGCGCAGCGGCGACTCCAGCACGTGCCTGCGCCACCTCTTCAGGTCGAGAACCGTTCTGCAATTTACGCAATGCTTCGGATTGCGCCGACATCCGCGCTTCGGCTTGACGTATGCGCGGCGTCAGCCGCCCCGAATCGAGGCGAGCGAGAACCTGCCCTTTCTGCACTTTCGCGCCTTCCTCGACGAACACTTCCGCGATCCGCTCCGAATCGTTGAATGGCAGGTCCACCTGTCGCAGGTCGACGTTGCCGTACAGCACGATCGCATCGGAGCGATCGCCGCGATGGAGCAACCAGTACGCGAGCAGCCCCAGCGCCAGCACGCCGACGATCACCAAAGGGACGACTTTCTTGTTCACTTGAAACGATCCTGGTCTTGCAATCCGATCCGATTCTATTCAAAATCAAATTTGAATTACAAGTTATATCGGGAAGAGATGCCAAAGATCCCTACGCCCAAGCGGCCACGGACTGCAAAGCGTCCAGTCACCAAGACCGCCGGACGCGAAGATGGCGCGCAAACGCGCCGGCAACTCATCGAAGTCGCCGGCCGTGTGTTCGCGGAGCAAGGCTATGTGCGCGCCACCAGCAAGGAGATCTGCGAAATCGCCGGCACGAACCTGGCGGCGGTCAATTATCACTTCGACGGCAAGGACGGTCTGTACGCAGCTGTACTCGAAGAGGCCCACGCACGATTGGTCAGCATCGAATTCGTTGCGACAGCGACGCGCGGCGATCCGGATATCGGCGATGTGCTGCGCACGTTACTGACGCGCGCGGTCGGCCACATGACGCAACAGGATCGCGACACCTGGGCTTTGCGGGTGCTGAGTCGCGAGATCCTGGCTCCAACGCCGCTTGCGAACCGCATGATCGCCAATCAAGTGCTGCCTAAATTCAAACTCATGAGCGGCCCGGTCGCACGCGCATTGGGCGTACCTGCCAACCACCCTTCAGTGAATCGCTGCCTGGTCAACATCATCGGACCGTGCGCGTTCCTGCTCATCACCAACCCGGATTGGCACAAGCAGGTGTTTCCTTCGTTGAGCCTCGATGCAGAGGCGTTGGTGGAGCACATGGTGACTTTTGCGCTGGGGGGACTTCAAGCGGTTGCCGACAACTTGAAACGCAAGAAAAGTAAGTAGTTCGGCTTGTCCCGCGCCCGCGACCGGGCCGATCGTGAGAGGCAGGTGGATCTTCCGCAACGCGCCCGTGTTTGCATCAAATACTGCGAGTACGTCGCAAATCACCGCGCGTACCTGCGTTTACACTGCCGCGATTCGCAGTAACGCCTCCTTCCCATGCGCAAACTTCCGTCTGCTGATAAAAACCCATGGACGGGAATTCGTTGCATCGCTTACCGCCTGCTCGCCATTGGCGCGGCACTGGTTCTCGCCGCCTGCAGCGATGACGACTCGGCATCTACTTACAGCGCTTACCGCGTGACCGGCACTGTTAGCGGCCTGACCGCAGCGGGATTGGTGCTGAAGAATGGCGACGCGGATACCGCTACCGTCTCAGCCAATGCCTCCTCATTTCAGTTCGCAACGCGAATCGTGCCGGG
>JBEVKB010000091.1:0-25419 GCA_040509875.1 Steroidobacteraceae bacterium
CTCGGCGCTGCCGCCGCCGAGGGCTGCCGGGTTCGTGCAGGCTGCTTGCATCATCGGATCTGCGGCTTTGCCAAGGCGACCATCGGGTGGTGGTGGCGCGGTGGAACGAAACGATGCGTAAGTGATCACGCAAACGAGAGTGCCCTGGCGATACAGCGGCGCGTAGGTACGGCACTTCGAACCGAAGCGCGCGAACTGGGAGGAGATCGCTGCCAGCTCTTCAGGACCGGCGGTCATGTCGCTGTTCCCTGTGGCATCGAGCGAAACGGTGGGATAGACGTAGAAGCAGTCGATCGCCGCTGCGGGATTCGCGTTAAAAGGTTCGGTGGTCAGTTTGCCGTCGGCGGTGACGATAATCGTCGACTGGTCGGCGGCGCAGGCATCTTTACGTCCGGGCCGGCACAGCCATGTTTCGGCCTTGGAGTAGTCGTTCGCAGGCTGTGTGTCGGGCGCAGAAGGGGGAGTCTGTGCCATGGCTGCCGTCGTCATCATCAAGCCGGCGAGCACCGGCAACGTGAAGCGTCGATTCATTCTTATCCCCGTCATCATCACTTATGGTCGGGATGATTCTGCCAGAACTGCGACGTGACAAAGCGTGGTAGAGCCGCGGTCAGCGATGGGCTTCTTTGGGCGCATCACGAACTGGCGTGTCGTCAGTTGAGGACATCAGCATTTCGCGACGCTGATCGCCATCACATTCTCGCCCTAGCATGCACGCCTGCCGATCTCCCTCGTCCAATCTGGAAGGACCGTATGAAGAATCTGATGGCGACGCTGCCGGGGCTCGCTGCAATGTCTCTACTGGTTGCATGCGGTGGCGGCGGCAAGGGTGGGAGTGAAGGAGCGCCGACATCGCTGCCTGCTACTGCGGCTCCGGTGGATACGCCATCTGCGCCAACTGAAACAACGCCGCCGGCATCGACTCCATCCGCTGACCTGCCACCAGTCCCATCGCCGCCACCCGTTGCCGCGCCTCCGGGAATGGGGGCTGTCGAATACGTGCCGTTGTTCGACAGCTCCACACAAGTGGTGGAGCAGATTCAATACCGCGAAGCGGACGGCACGCTCGTCACGTATGCGGGCTTCCGTCCCACCGGCCGTCATGGACGCGAAGGCGGTGAAGAGTGGACGGACCCCGTGGATAAAGGGCCGGGCAACTACTTCAGTTTTCCTCCGTTCTATTTCCAGAACCGCACCTTCGGCCTGGTCATTCGCGATGAGGTGCCGGCGGGCCGCCAGAAGATCACGGCTTATCTGAAGCCTAACGTTGGCACCTTCGTCAACAATAGTTTCCAGGCGTTCCGTCGCCTGGATCCGGGCGTTATCGAGTATGGCTGGAAGATGGGTGTCGGCTACGACCGCGATCGCTGCGATCCTTCCGAAGACATCAGCCAACTGTGCGTGGCCCAATCCATCACCGACTATTGGCGCTTCAACGATGAGAAGCAGTATCAAGGCATCCTCACGCGGCCGGACAACAAGCTGCGGGTGGGTGACAAGATCGAGATGACGGCCGGTGTATTTCTCGACCACATTCCCGGCACCGCCATCGCGATCATCGACGGCGGCGGCAGTCGCGACTACTCGCTGGAACAGATGTACGTGGTGGGGAAGGGCATGGTGCCGTGGTATGGCATCGCGCCCAAGCTCGACACGACTCCGCTGCCCGATCACACGCTGCTGGGGGGCCAGGCCAGCGTGTCGTACAACTACTCGGAAGAGCCGCATCGCGTGTTCCAGCAGTCGGTGAACAACATCGGTATCGCCGACATGCAGCGCTTCGTCGAAGGCCGCCGCCTGTTCCACACATCGTTCGTCGACGGCAAGCACTCGGAGAATCCCGACGTGAATCCGGTGTTCTCCGCGCACGCCAACCAGCTCGGGCCACGCTTCAACGAAATACGCTGCCTGGGCTGCCACACACTCAATGGTCGCAGCCCCGCGGCAACGGTCGGAACCGTTCTGAACAAGTTCTCCGTGCTTACCGCTGCGGCGAGTACCCGCACATCCATCACGCCGGATCCGGTCTATGGACTCAACGTGCAGCAGAAATCCTCAACGGAGGGCCCGGACTATTCGGTGAAGATTGCTTCGTACGCGACTTCCATCCGTACCTTGGCGGACGGCGAGGATGTGGAATTGCAGAAGCCTCAATACGCTTTCGCCGGTCCGGTTCCCGCGCAGTATTCCGTGCGCCAGGCCATGCAGGTCATTGGCATGGGCCTGCTCGAAGCAGTGGATGAGAAGAGCATCCTGGCGCTGGCCGATCCGAACGACGAGAACGGCGACGGCGTTCGCGGCGTGCCGAACTGGTCCGTCGATCCGCAGACGGGCAAGAAGCATCTCGGGCGTTTCGGTTGGAAGGCGGGCAAGGGATCGATCCGTCACCAGGCAGCCGGGGCTTTCATTCTCGACATGGGCGTCACCACGACGCTGTTCAGGACGCGTGACTGTCAGCGCGGCGTCGCCGATTGCAATGGCTCCGCTGCGGCTACTTCCATTTCCGCTAACGAGTTGGATCGCATCACCTCCTATCTGCAGTTGCTCGGCGTGCCTGCACAGCATTCCTTGCGCAGTCCGGGTTTCACGGATGGTGTGGTGATGCCGCCGGAGCACGATGTGGACGAGGCCAGTGTCGAGCGCGGCCGCCAGTTGTTTGCGTACGCTCAGTGCACGGGGTGTCATGTGGCCGAGTTGAAGACGAGCCAGAATCACCGCTTCCAGGAGCTGCGCGATCAGGTCATCCATCCTTACACCGACCTGTTGCTGCACGACATGGGCGCGGAGCTGGCCGACACCCTGACCGAAGGGCAGGCGAGCCCGCAGATGTGGCGGACCTCCCCGCTGTGGGGATTGGGTTCGTTGAAGTATGTGCAGGGACGCGGCGCGGATGGAAAGCCCGATCCGGAAAACGTCCGCTACCTGCACGATGGGCGCGCGCGCAACCTGACGGAGGCAATTGCCTGGCATGGCGGCGAGGCCTCTAACAGCAGGGCGGTGTTCGAGCAGATGAACAAGACGGATCGCGCGGCGCTGGTCAAGTTCCTGGAATCGCTTTGAAGTATCTCCTCCCCCGGTCGCCGGGGGAGGAGATAAAGAAAAAAAGAGGAAATGAAGAAAAGATAACCCCGGACGCCGTAATGGCAGATCCGGGGAAATTCGGCGATTATTGCCGTGAGCGTGGGCGTCCCGCCCGAACACAAGATCCTGAACCGCTCACGCACCCCTCACCGTCGCGGGCTGCGCCAAGATTCGCCAGACAGGTGCCGATTGACCGAAGCAACCATTACCCCGGCCGAGAAGCGCCTGATCCTCTCGTCGCTGGCCCTCGTGCTGCTGTTGAGCGCACTCGACCAGACCATCGTGTCGACGGCGATGCCACGCATCATCGAAGAGCTGCAGGGACTGCACCTGTACGGCTGGGTGACGACGGCCTACATGCTGACATCGACGGTGACCGTGCCCATCTACGGCAAGCTCAGCGACCTGTACGGACGCAAGCCCATCCTGGTGATCGGCATATTGCTGTTCCTGACGGGGTCGGCGTTGTGCGGACTGGCTGGCGAATTCGGCGACCTGCCGCTACTCGGCAACGGCATGATTCAACTGATCGTGTTCCGGGCGCTGCAAGGTCTCGGCGGCGGCGCACTGATGACGGTGGTCTTCGCAATCATTGCGGACCTGTTCCCGCCACGGGAGCGCGGCCGCTTGTTCGGTGTGTTCGGTTCGGTGTTTGGATTGGCCACGGTGATCGGCCCGTTCATCGGCGGCTTCTTCACCGATCACGGCACGGTGCTGCTGCTGAATCATGAGGTGGCCGGCTGGCGCTGGGTGTTCTACGTCAACCTGCCGCTGGGCCTGCTCGCGTTGTTCATGATCCTTTATCGCCTGCCCAAGCTGCGACATCGTGGCACGGGCAGCGTCGATTATCTTGGCGCTGCGTTACTGGTGATGACATTCACGCCATTGCTGCTCGGCCTGACATTGGGCGGAACGGCGTATCCATGGGACTCGCCGCGCGTGATCGGTATGTTCGCTATAGCCGCGGTGTCGCTCCTGGTTTTTCTTTGGGTAGAGGCGCGAGCGCAAGATGCGATCCTGCCGCTGCATCTGTTTCGCATCGAGGCGTTCCGGGTGTCGGTGCTGGCCTCGTTCATCATCAGCATGTCGTTTCTCGGCGTGGTGATGTTCATGCCGCTGTACATGCAAGTGGTTCAGGGCGTCACTGCGACGAGCAGCGGTGTCGCGCTGCTGCCGTTGATGGGCGGGCTCATCCTCAGCAGCATCGGTAGCGGACGGCTCGTTGCCCGCACCGGTCGCTACAAGCCTTTCATGATCGGCGGCGGCATCCTGCTGTTCATCGGCGTCGCCTCGCTCACTCACATCGGGCCCGATACCAGCACCGGCGACCTGGCATGGCGACTCGCCATCACCGGCATCGGCCTCGGGCCGGCACAATCGCTGTTCAGCCTGGTGATTTCCAATTCAGTGCCGCTCACCGATATCGGCGTCGCCACCAGCATGAGTCAATTCAGCCGGCAGATCGGCTCGACGATCGGTGTCGCCATCTTCGCCACGCTGCTCACTCATAACCTGACCGCCGAGCTGCCGAAACATCTGCCGCAACTGCCGGGTGTCAGCGAGCAGAAGGTCGACCTGAGTCGTGCGCAAAGCCAGGCCATGAACGTCGAACACATCCGCGAACGTGTCGACCACGCACTGGATGAACGCTACCTGGTGATCGAACGCGCGTATCGCGGCGACGCTGCGGCTGTAGATGACGTGCTGGGCGATTCACGCCTGCCCGAAACAGTAAAAAAGCCATTGCGGGATGGGGGTTTCCGCGCACAGATCCACAACGAGTTGCTGGTGCGGGCGGAGACCATACGCAAGGAGTTGCAACAGGGCGCCGCTGGTCGGGCTCGGTTGCTTGCCGATCCGACGCTGCCTGCGGTGACTAAGGAGAATCTGTCCAACATTCCATTGCGAGCGTTGAACGATTCGCAGGCCATGGCGAATCTGTCCGGCCTGTTCCGCGAGTCGCTGTTGACGACTGAAAATGCGCGCGTTAACAGTGACGCGGAACGACTACTCCGGCTCGCTCAGGGCGCGATGGGTGTCTATGCCGAGCAACTCGTCGAACGCATCCAGCGGGGCACCAGGGAAGCATTCTCCATTTCGATCACGCAGATGCTGTCCCCCGCGCTGTGGGTCGTGCTGGCCGGGTTGCTGATCACGCTGTTCATTCCCGAAGTGCCGCTGCGTTCGGGTAAGCCTGAAGCGGCAGTGCCTTCGGAAACCTAAGTCTACTCACAACTGGCAGAAGATTTCCCTCATCGCCCCATCTCCCTGCCGATACTCCGGCCGCGGCCCGAATTTCCGGGTCGTCACTGCGAGGGTGCTGATCTCGCGCACCTTCAACGATTTCCAGCCGGCGCTGGCGCCACCGTCGCTGCCGCCCCACAGCTGGTAGCCACTGAGCATTTCGTCGCCAGTGGTATCGATGCCGTAGACATGAGGCGCGACCGTGCGCAGGTGGCCGTGATATTCGATTTCCAGCAGGCGCCTTTCGCGAATGGCGCGGCAGATCTTTTCGCTCGTGTGCGGGTTGCTGCTCATGTTGAGGAACACGCGGACGGCACAAAGCGTTCCCCGCACGGACTAACCAACGAAGGTGACTCTCATGGCCAGCAGATACAGTAAGAAAGCCTCGAGCAAGGTCAAGACAGCGCTGCATGAACGTAAGCGCGGCAAGTTGAAAAGCGGCGGCTCGGGCAAGACGGTGACGAGTCGCAAGCAGGCGATCGCGATCGGATTGTCCGAAGCGCGTCGCGCGGGCGCGAAGGTACCTAAGAAGAAGGCGGCGAAGAAGAAGACCAGCAAGAAAAAGAGCAGCAAGAAAAAGTAGTCTTTGTCTTCCTACCTCTCCCGAATCCGGGAGAGGTAGAGAGTCAAGATCGATACAGGAGGAACCCCTCCCGCTCCTCCCGCCAACTCTCCTCATCCAGGGCCGTCAGCGCATCCAGATCCGCGGGCGTTGCATTGCTGTCATCCACCCACTCGCGCAACAGCGGGCCGCCGTTGATCACGTCGATGGCGAGACGGTCTTTCTCGTATTCGTAAGGAAAGTCGCGCCATAGCGCGTAATCCGGCTGCAACTGCCGGATAGCTTTGAACGCCAGCGCCTGCAGGCGCCAGGGTTGGAAAGCGTTGTGGTCGTAACTCGCATCTTCGACATGGATCTGAATGCCGCTGCAGAGGTGACGCGCGTGTTTGTGAAAGGTCGGCTCGAACCAGCACTCGCGCAGTCGACAACCCGCCAGCCACTCGGGCGCGATCAGTCGCATCCTTTCCAGGACCTGGTGTGCATCGATATCCGGCGCACCGAACAATTCTAGCGGCCGCGTAGTGCCGCGGCCTTCAGACAGCGTCGTGCCTTCCAGCATCACGGTTCCCGCGTAACACCGCGCCATCGATACGTTCGGTGCGTTCGGACTTGGATTGATCCAGGTGCGCTCACCGAGCGGCCAGCCATAGCCGGGAGCCGCGTCGGGATGCCAGCCATCCATCGGCACGATGCGATAGTCCACGTCCAGGTTCAGTGTCTTCACGAACCAGTGGGCGAGTTCGCCCAAAGTCAGGCCGTGACGCATCGGCAGCGTTCCGGCGCCCACGAAACTTTCCCAACCGGCGCGCAGGCGCAGGCCTTCGATGGGACGACCGGCGGGATTCGGCCGGTCGAGCACCCACACCGACTTGCCGAGCTTCGCGGCTGCTTCCAGCACATAGCGCAGCGTGGTGATGAAGGTGTAGATGCGGCAACCCAGATCCTGCAGGTCCACCAGCAGCACGTCGGCTGTGTCCATCATCGCGTCGGTGGGCTTGCGCACTTCGCCATAGAGACTGAACACCGGGATGCCATGCACCGGGTCGTTGAACGTCGGCGACTCGATCATGTTGTCCTGCTTGTCGCCGCGCAGGCCGTGTTGCGGCCCGAAGGCCGCGCTGAGATCCAGATCAGGCAGCGACGCCAGCGCATCGAGGGAATGCGTGAGGTCGGCGGTGACCGATGCGGGATGGGCAAGCAATGCGCAGCGCCGGCCGAGCAGCGACTCGCGCAGCGACTCATCCGCCAGTAGCCGGTCGATCCCGGTCTGTATCATTCGAACTCCTTAGGTTCATGCCGGCAGGTGCAGCACGAAACCATTGTCGTGGTGAAAATCGGGCTTGAGGGGTGCATGCGCCACAGCCCAGTAAGATATCCGCTGCGCGCGATCTTCGATGACGGCGCAGAGCGCCAGCGCATCGCCCGTGGTCACGCCGGGTGGCAGCGAGAGATCGACATCCAGCTCGAAACGATCGGCGCTGCGCCGGGACGAAATCGCGGGCGCATCCTGCATCTGCGTGTTGGTCATGCCGCTGCGATAGCCGTCGAAGCGGTACGCGGCCCATTCGCCGGACGGTGCAAAGTTGAATTCGTAGTAGGCGGCACCGCTGCCAGCTTTGAGAAACAGCTCGAAACAGGTGTGCTTCCACAAACCGTCGCGCCGGTTAGATGCGGCGCTGGCAGGGATCAGCAATCGGTCGATATCGCCATCGACGCGGAAACGCAGGATCAGCTTGTCCGGCGCCGAACGATCCACCTGCGCTGCGAGGGATTCGAGAGCGTCGCAGGGCGAGTTGGGATGAGGATTGAGAATGCCGGTGACCACCTGGGCGATTCTAGCCTCCGCGCGATGAAGAATGTAACGAGTGCGCGTCCGGCGACAGATAATCTAGAATCGGGATCGTTGCGCGCGCCCGTCAACGTTCGAAGGAGCAGCATTCATGATCGACCATACCGGTGTCCAGGTCAGTAACTACGCCGCCAGCAGGGCCTTTTATTCGCAGGCACTAGCAGCTATCGGTTACTCGGTGCTCATGGAGCTTTCGGCGGCGGTGACCAAAAGTGCCGACGTCGCCGGCTTAGGTATCGCGCCGCATCCCGATTTCTGGATTTCATCGGGCAAGCCGAATGTGCCGCCGCTGCACGTCGCGTTCCGCTCCGACAGCCGCGCTCAGGTCGATGCATTCTACAAAGCAGCCATGGCGGCGGGAGGTCGCGACAACGGTGGGCCAGGCATCCGGCCGCACTATCACGAGAACTATTACGCCGCGTTCGTGCTCGATCCCGATGGTCACAACATCGAGGTGGTATGTCAGTCACCCCCGTGACCGTTCTCGAGACGCAGCGCTTGTCGTTGCGCCAGCTGACCTTCGACGACGCGCCTTTCATTCTCGAACTCGTGAACGAGCCCGGTTGGTTGCGTTTCATCGGCGACAAGGGCGTGAGTAATCTCGACGATGCGCGCAATTACATTCGGCAAGGCCCGATGGCGAGTTATGCGCGCTTAGGGTTCGGACTGTACGTGGTGTCGGTGAAGGGCGATGCGACGCCCATCGGCATGTGCGGGCTGCTCAAGCGCGATACGTTGCCCGATGTGGATATCGGTTACGCCTTGTTACAGCGGTATCACGGCAAGGGTTATGCGCATGAAGCGGCGGCGGGAATGATCGAGCATGCTCGCGGGAAGCACGGCCTCACCCGGATCGTCGCGATCACCAACCCGGATAACGAGGCGTCCGGGAAGGTGCTGACGAAGATCGGCATGCGCTTCGAGACAATGGTGAAGCTGTCGCAGAACGATCCGCCGGTGAAATTGTTTGCGCTGGGGTGACTTACTTCCTGGCGAAGCTAAACAGCGCCAGCCAACTCGAACCCCTCATCCACCCACCCCGTCACACCCCCGATCATTATCTTCACCGGCCTGCCCAGGCGCGCCAATCTCACAGCGCCACGATGCGCTCCGTTGCAATGAGGCCCGGCGCAATAGACGACGAAGCTAGTTTCAGCTGAATACGCTTGCAGCCTCGATTCGATGAGTTTGCCATGCGGGATGTTCACTGCGCCGGGCACATGGCCCTGTGCATATAACTCGTGACTGCGAACGTCGACGAGCACGAAATCAGCTTCGCCTGCAGTCATGGACGCATGCACATCCGAGCAGTCGGTCTCGAACTCGAAGGCGGATTCGAAATGGGCGAGGGCGAGAGCGCTCGCCGCGGGTGGAATCTGGGTGACGCGTGACATGGCAACTCCTTCAGTGTGAGCAGCAGTCTAGGCGCTGGCCACGCGCTCCGTCGCTGGCGGATTCGCCGTATTCCGGTAACATTGCGCCATGCGCGTCGTTCCTCCCAAAGATCACTTGGTCGTCGCCGTAGCCTACGACCGGCTCTGCACTTTCGAATTCGGTTGCGTGGTCGAACTGTTCGCATTGCATCGTCCCGAGATCGAAGCGCCTTGGTATCGGTTCGCAGTGTGCTCCGCTGAAGGCAAGACAGTGCGCGCGGCAGGCGGCATCACGGTGTCGGCGAAGCATTCGCTGAAAATTCTCGATCGCGCGGACACCATCATCATTCCAGGTTGGCGCGATGCTGACGAAGCACCGCCGCCGGCCCTGCTGCGTCGCTTGAAAGCTGCTCATGACCGCGGCGCTCGCATCTGTTCCATCTGCTCCGGCGTGTTCGTGCTCGCGGCTGCCGGCATTCTCGCGGGAAAATCCGCTACGACTCACTGGCGTTATGTCGAGAGATTGCAGCAGCGGTTTCCGGATATCCGGGTGGAGGCCAATGCACTCTATGTCGATGCCGGGCAGGTGCTGACTTCAGCGGGATCGGCGGCGGGTCTCGATATGCTGATCCATCTGGTGCGGCGTGATTACGGTCCCAAGGTGGCGAACCTGGTGGCGCAGCGGCTGGTCATTCCTCCACATCGCGATGGCGACCAGGCCCAGTTCGTTCCGCGGCCGGTGGCTGACGAAGCTGGCCGGCTTGCGCGATTGCTCGACTGGATCCGCAGCCACCTGGGCGAGCAACACTCGATTACTTCATTGTCACAGCGCGCCAGCATGAGTCCTCGTACCCTGCTACGACGGTTCAAGGAAACCACCGGTCTTGCGCCCAATGTATGGCTGGTTCGCGAGCGCGTCGCAGTGGCGCGTGAACTGCTCGAATCGGGAGGAATCACGGTCGAGCGAGCAGGGGAGCGTGCGGGATTCGGCTCGCAGGAATCGTTTCGCAGGCACTTCCGGCTGCTGGTCGGCGTCGCGCCGGGGGCGTATCAGCGTCGCTTTTCCCGAGGGAGGAGGTAAGGGAGCGCACAGTTCTGAATGTATGTTCTCGCGTCACCCCGCCGCCCCGTCTACCATGCGCCAATGACAAAACTACTAGATACCACTCCCGCGGCCGATGGCTTTCGCATGCCGGCGGAATTCGAAGCGCATGCCGGCTGCTGGATGCTCTGGCCCGAGCGGACCGACAACTGGCGCCAGGGCGCGAGGCCCGCACAAGTGGCCTTCGCAGCGGTGGCAACGGCGATTGCGACCAGCGAGCCGGTGACGGTCGGCGCCTCGGCCGCGCAATATGTGCATGCCCGCTCGATGCTGCCGGACGCCATCCGGGTGGTGGAGATGTCGAGCAACGATGCGTGGATGCGCGATACCGGGCCGACATTCGTTGTAGGCAACGGCGCCATCCGGGCGGTGGACTGGTCGTTCAATGCCTGGGGCGGATTGAACGGCGGGCTGTATTTCCCGTGGGACCAGGACGACCTGGTGGCCCGCAAGGTGGCCGAGATCGAGGGCTGCGATCGCTATCGTCCGCCGCTGATCCTGGAAGGCGGCTCCATCCATGTCGATGGCGAGGGCACGCTCATCACCACCGAGGAATGCCTCACCAATCCCAATCGCAACCCGCACATGGACAAGGGCCAGCTCGAGATCCTGCTGCACGAATACCTCGGCGTCACGCAGGTCATCTGGTTGGGCAAGGGCGTGGTGGAGGACGAGACCGACGGCCACGTCGACAACCTGTGCGCCTTCGTCAAACCGGGCGAAGTGGCGTTGACCTGGACCGACAACAAGCGCGATCCCCAGTATAAAGTGTCGATGGATGCCTACGAGCGGCTGATGGAGTCGCGCGATGCCGGCAATCGTCGCCTGAAAGTCCACAAGATCATCCAACCGGGACCGCTCACTCGAACTGTCACGGAAGCTGCAGGCCTCGATGCCAACGACACTGTTTCGCAGCGACAGCCGGGGCAGCGCCTGGCTGCTTCCTATGTGAATTTCTACATCGGCAATGCCGTGGTGGTGATGCCGCTGCTCGATCCGAAACACGACAAGGAAGCGGCCAGCCAGTTGAAACGCCTGTTCCCCAGGCACCGCCTCATCGGCGTGCAATCGCGTGAGATCCTGCTGGGCGGCGGCAACATTCATTGCATCACGCAGCAGGTGCCGGTCGCGCCTCGGATAACGTCCCCGGCAGCGTCCCAGGAATCCTCCCAGAAATCGTCCCAGAAATCGTCTAAGAGCCGCCGCGCCAAAACTGGAGCTTGATCGTGGGTCGAAGTGTTTCGCGTGGTCAGGCGAAAAAAGATTTCGCCAGTGTTCTCGCGCCGCTGCGCGATGCCTTGTTGCAGGCCCAAGTGCTGCTGCACGAGGACAAGCCGTTTGCCATTGCGGTGATCGTCACCGGCATTCCCACCGCCGGTCGCAGCGAGACGGTCAACCAGTTCCTCGAATGGATGAATCCCAAGTACATCAAGGTGCACGCACTGGAGGCGCCGAAGAAAGTATCGCGGACACGGCCGCCGTTGTGGCGCTTCTGGAATTCACTGCCCGCGCGCGGCGAGATCGCGATCTATTTCACCGGTTGGTACGACGACTTCCTGTCGCCCGCGCTGTTCGATGCGAAGAAGGCTGCGCGTCACGAACGCCGCGCCATCGAACGCATTCGCCAGCTCGAAGCCATGCTGATCCGCGACCGCGTGCGCATCGTCAAATTGCACATGCATATCGATGAGAAAGAGCAGAAGGCGCGGATCAAGAAACTTCGCCACGACAAGGCCACGCAATGGCGGGTCACCGATGAGGACCTGTGGCTGGCGAAGCACTATCGCAAAGTGGACCGCATTTTCAGTCGCTGCCTGGAATCCACCAGCAGTCCGGTGGCGCCCTGGCACATCATCGATGGCGCCGATCATGAGCGCCGCGCCTTCGAGACCGGCAGCTTGGTGCTGCAGGAGATCGAACTGGGATTGAAGCGTGCGCGGCATGCCAAGCCGGCAGTGCAAGTCGCGGCTCCTGTCGTTACCGACGCCACGATATTTCCATCGCGGCAGGACGGCGATGAGATCGGCGACGATGCCTACGATGCCGAACTCGAGAAGCTGCAAGGTCGCCTGGCATTGCTGTCTCGCGAGAGCAGGTTCGCCAAGCGCGGCGCGGTGCTTGCGTTCGAAGGTATGGACGCGGCCGGCAAGGGCGGCGCCATTCGACGGCTGACCAGTGCGCTGGACGCGCGTCAATACACCGTGATTCCCGTTTCCGCGCCGTCACCGGAAGAAGCTGCACGACCCTACCTGTGGCGATTCTGGCGGCATATTTCGGTTCGCGGCGAACTCACCATCTACGATCGTTCCTGGTACGGACGCGTGCTGGTGGAGCGCGTGCGCGACCTCGCGGCCGAAGCCGACTGGCGCCGCGCCTACGATGAGATCAACGAGTTCGAGAAGCAGCTCACCGAACACGGACTCATCGTGCTCAAGTTCTGGCTGGCGCTGGGCAAGGATGAGCAGCTCAAACGCTTCGAGGAGCGCGACAACGATCCGCTGAAAGCTTTCAAGGTAGACCCGGAAGACTGGGCGAACCGCCGCTTCTACGACGACTACCAGCGCGCCGCGAGCGACATGATCAAGCGCACTGACACCAAGCATGCGCCGTGGACCGTGGTCGAAGCGGACGATAAGAAGTATGCGAGGTTGAAGGTGTTGCGAGCGGTGTGCGAGGGGATCGAGAAGGCGATGGAGTGAGATCGCCTTCCTGCCTCCCCGGCGAGCGGAGGAGGGCGCAGTTCAGAACCAGATCGACACGAACACCTGGTACACGTTCGCCCCGAACTCATACAACGGTTCCTGCCCTGCAATCAGCCCCGGATCGCGGGCATCGCGGAAGTCGTCGTAGTTGAACTGGATGCGATCGTAGAACACGTTGAACGTGCCGCGCTTGATGAAGCTCAAGCCGGCGTTGCCGAATTCGTAGGTCGCGCCGATGTGCATCGTCTGGCTGTCCATCGTGGACAGCTCCTTGTCGCGGCCCATGAAGTTCTGGAAGTCGATGCGCGGGAACAGGTCCGAATAGAAGTCCGCGTGATCCTGCTGGTAGAAACGATAGCTCGCCTCCAGCGTCCACGGCGTGTTCTTGAATGGATGCACGTAACCGACTTCGGCGGTGTTGGCGCGAATGCCCCAGCTATCCGTGAAGAAGCGATATCCACCGAACACAGCCGCGCGATAAGGAAGGAAGTAGCGGGCGTTCAGCGCCACGGCGTTGCTGGTGCGCGTGCGCGGATACTTCTCCGTCGCCAGGCGAAAGTTGGTCGCGTCCTCGGGATCGACATAGCGGAACGCACGATACGGATTGTTGAGATAGCCTTCGTCCGTGATGGTCTCGAGCCCCAGCGTCATGATCAGGGTCTTGGTCAGGATCTGCGAAACGCCGATGCGGTAACTCCAGCGGTCCAGGTCCATCTCGAAGGTGGGATCGATGATGCGAGCGCCGGGATTGAGCGGATTGGAGATCGTCCGGCGCACAGTGTCGTTGCCCCGCGAAAATCCCATCGACACCGTGGTCAGGTCGCCGAACAGGTCCTGGCTGAGGCCGAAGCTCGCCGTGGTGGCGTGATAATCGTCCTCTTCGCTATCGGTATAACCGAGCGTGTAAGTGGTCTTGCCGCGCAGGTAGTCGAAGCCCACGCTCCATTGGTCGCGCTCTTCCTTGTACTCGCTGGCGCCGCTCACCTGCACGTCGATGGACGCACTGGTGACCATGTCCATGTAGTAATTGGCGCTGACCGAATATTTCTCGGCCAGCTTCTTGCGCACCAGCACCGACGGCCCGTGAATGGTGACGCCGCCGCCTTCATAGCGGTGATAAAGAACATCGGCGCGATCTTCGGGGAGCACGCCGGCGGAAGCCACAGTTGAAGTCAGTGCCGCAGCCGCGCCCAACAGGGCGATAGCTGCCAGCAGTTTTCGAGCTGTCGCCGTCATGAGCGTCATCAGTTGCATCCGCAGCCGCCGCCGGCGCTGCCGAGTGCGCCTCGCGCGCCTTCCCGTGCTTCGAACACATGGTCCATGTAAGCCGTCGATACCGGGTTGGCGTCGAAGGACATGATGGGGTCCGCGAGTGCCTGGCGCTCGTACGGCTTCACCCACGGCTGAAGGTCACCGCAGCCGGCGAGCGTCATCGCAGCGAGCACGATAGCGGCTGCCCGGGCACGCATGCCTATGATGGCCCGAGTCCTGGACGACTCGATCTGCCATGTGCCGTTCAATGATCCGTTCAATGGTCCGTCCTCACTCTTTGAGCAGCGCGCGAATCTGGTTGAGATATTCGCTCTCGTCACCGGCTTTGTAGCCGCGATGCAGGTAGCGCACGTTGCCTTTCCGGTCGATGAACACCGAGCTGGGCATGGCGTCCACGTCGTACAGCTTGCTGACGTCGCTCTTCGTGTCGAACAGCACCGGGAAAGTCACCGGCGTCGCGGCCAGCCATTTCTCAGCATCTTTCGTCTCCGCGTCGACGTTCACGCCGATCAGCGTGAAGCCCAGCGGACTGTAGCGCTTGTACATCTGCTCGAGCAGCGGCATCTCGGCCCGGCAGGGTCCGCACCAGCTCGCCCAGAAATTCAGCATCACCACCTGGCCCTTGAGCTGCTCCAGCGAGACCTTGTCGCCGGTCCGCGACGACAGCGAGAAACCCGGCGCCACCGACGCGCTCGCGCCGACAAGCGATGACACTGCCAACGTCGCTGCGAGAGCCCCGCCGCGCAGCCAAGCAATCAATCGGGAAGAATGCATCGTGATGACCTCTTCGACAGCCAATGCCAATGGGCATCGTGTCTCAGAAGAACACCGATAATCCGAGATGCGCTTCCAGGTTATTGACGATCTTCTTGTCGCCCAGCAGATCGATGTCGTAGACATGATCGCGGACATCGAAATGTACGGCGAGCCAGTCGGTAGGCAGTACCCGGTAACCGAAACCGCCGCTGACGGTGAAGCGATCGTCGCCGGCGAAGCTGGTGCTGCCGATGCCGGCCACTACGTAGAATGCAGTGTTATAGGCGCGATTCTTACCGACGAACACTTCGCCGGGCAGCACGTTCCAGCCTGCCGACAGCGCGTAATACGTGTAGTCGCGCTCGTCGTCGGTGAGCAGTTCGGCCGAGCCGGACAACTTCTCGTAGCTGGAGCGTCCGGCGCGGGAGACACCTACCGTGCCTTCGAGAAAGAAGTCTTCGGTGAGGTGATAAGCGATGCGTGCGCCATAGACGGCGTGGCTCTCGAAATCCTCGATGGCCATGATGCCGTAGTAGGCGCCGAGCTCGAAATCCTCGGTATCGATCTGGGAGCGCGCGATCTCTCGACGCGTCACCTTAGGATCGATGATGGGCTTCTTGTCGGCAGGCTCGCCGGTGGTGGCGGTGTCGACCGTGGGCGTTTCCGATGCGGCAGTCGCCGACGCAGGCACGGCTTCGGGCGCGGCATCCTTGCCGAGGCCGAGCATGCCGCAACCCTGCAGGGCGGTTGCTGCAACCGTGCTCAGAAAAAGAAGGCGAAGCCTAGATACTTCCATTCGTCCACTTCCTCGTTATCGTCGCGACTCGTAAAAATAATGTTGGTCCGGTATTCCGAGCGCAACATGAAACGGCGGGTGAGATAGAACTGGAGGCCGCCGCCCACGTACCCGAGTTGATCGGTGCGGTCCTCGGAGCGTACCAGCGTCGACTTGGGATCGGTGTAGATGATGCCCGTGCCGAGCGTGAAATACGGCGACAGGCGCCATTCCGGCGCGAATACATGCATCAGGCCGAGCGTGGCGCTGACGCTGTTGGAGAAATCGCCCAGGATGTGATTGACCGTGAGTTCGACCGAGAGATTGTCGCTGAAGGCGTAGCCGCCGAACGCCGAAATCTCGCTGGCGCCGCCGAAATCTCCCGCCATGACGCCGCCCTGCCAGCGGCGACTCGTATAACTTTCGCGCGATGGCTCGTGAAGATCGACGGGCTGGCCGGTGGGCAGCAGCGTCGCGACCATCTGGTCGCGCGACACCCAGCCTTCGATTTCGTGATCGGCGCGCACCTTGTACCAGTCGGTGCGGCTCTTGACGATCTCTACTTCGCGCCCGCGCTCGATGACATGGAATACGGGAAAGCCACGCCCCGGACCGGTGTGCAGCTCGATGAACGGGTCGGCCACCAGGACTTTCTGCTTCGAGTCGTCCGCATGCGCGAGCGTTGCAAGGAAGAGTCCGGCGAAAGCCAGCAGGCGCAGGAAACGACTCATCAATTCTCCGGAGCGACGAATGGATCGTTGTAGTACTGCGCGCCGATATCGAGCCACTCGGCTATCACCTTGTTCTCCGCCCGATTCATGAAGGCGCGATGATCCACGGTAGCGCTACGCACGTCAAACGTCAGGAAGAACCGGGAGGTGCGCGGGTTGTTGACGTTCAACGTCGCCGGCACGGTACGGAAGGCGACGCACACGGGCACATTGGTGACGGGATCGATCTGCGTCTGGGTGCAGTCGTCCACCAGTGCGCCGGTGGCATCGATGAGCTGGCCGCGGTCTGCGAACAGCAGTTCGCGGTAGGCGCGCTTCTGGGTCGGCTCTTCCTCCGATGGGCCGTCGCTGAGGTCCAGGTCGCCAGCCGGGATTCGCGCCGTGCCGGCAGCGCTGACCGTGTTGTGGCACGAGTCGCAACGGTTGTTGATGGGTGTCGTGGTGCCCGGAACCAGGTCGGGGACGCCGTCTTTATTGGCATCGACGGGCCGGTCGATGCTCCACAGTTTGTGCACGTTCTGCTCGTAGTTGATGGTGACTCGGCAACGGCTGGTCCAGTTGCGCGAGCAGGATTCCGTGGTCGGCGCGGTGGTTTTCAGGCCTTCCTCGATGCAGACATGGAGCGACGCCAGGTTCGCCGGGTTGGTGAGAATGTCGGTCTGGCCGGGGAAATAGCACGCATCCAGCGGCGTGGCGGAAGGCGATACCCAGTAATCATACGGGACGATGTTGACGCTGGGCTTGCAGGCGCCGCCACACATGATGCGACCGCGCACTTGCGCCATGGTCTCGCCACTGTTCGGCGGCAGCGCGGCAGTCGTGTTCGTGAAGGGCACTCCGGTGGCAGGCGCTCCTGCGTTCACGGAGGTATAGAGCCCGCTGCGTCCATGCGCACGCGGCGCGTTGTTGTTACGAGTATGGCAGCCGTTGCACTGAAGGGTCTCGCCTGGCTTGACCTGCAACCAGTTGGTGTGGCGTCCGCCGATGCGGCGACCGTTTCGGTCCACCACGCTGATGGCGAAGGCCACGTCGGCCGGCACTTTCACTTTCACCGAGCCGTCGGGCTCGATCGCGCCGTAGCCGAGGATGTCCCGCATGCCGAATGCACGGCCCAGCGGACCGAACGCCGTATTGGGCACGTCGCGGGTGTCTTCATCCGGTTGCGAGACTGCTTTCTCCAGCAGCAGGAAACGCGCGCCCGCGATGTTCTTCGGCGGATACGCATTCGCCACCGGATTGCGGACGTTGACGATGCCGCCGCCGGGTGCGTTGTCCACGCCGTCGAAGTCGTAGACGCTGCGGATGTCGAGGATGCCTACGTTCTCGGCTTCGAGCGTCTGGGGAAAATCGACGCCGGCAATGCGGTCGAGAATGACCGGCGGCAGCGTGCGGGCCGAGCCCGCCGCGACTTCCGTGAAAATGAAACCTTCCTGCGGGGCGACGATGGGCTTCTGCGTGTTGTCGCGGACGTCGTAAATATAGACGCCGTACAGCGGCGGTGCTTCCACCGCATCGGGATTGTCGAGTCGATCGGCCGTGCACGGCACGATGCGCGTGCCTTCGAGCAACCGGCACTGCGACCAGCTCACCAGCAGTCGGTTGGTGCCATCGAACAGCGGTGCGGCCGAACGATAGCGACCGCCCGGCGACGGACCCGAGACGATCTTGACCTGGGTCGGCAACGCACGTGCCTGCGCCAGGCAGTCGAGCGACGTGCTGGACGGTTGCTCCTGGAAACTGGTGGTGGGCACGGTGTTGACGCAGTCCACGTAATTCTTCGAGTCGATCAGCACCAGCGCGCCGCCTTCGTTGGTGCCGGTGTACTGGCGGATGATGGCGAGCGTGCGGTTGTCGGCCATCGGGCGAGGATTGAGAAACTGGACGATCGCGTCCGCGCCGGTGGCGGGATCTTCATCCGTGGTGACGTGGCTGTTCGCGCCATAGAGCAACTGCAGGTCGCTGCCGTCCGGGTTGATGCTGTACAGGTCCATCTGGTCGTTGTCGACGGCCTTTTCCCAGCGCGTGAAGACGATGCGGCCGTCGTTCTGTATCGCCGGGTCGAGGTCGTGCGCCTGGTTGAACGAGAGCTGCTTGATGTTGGTGCCGTCGGCATCCATCACGTGCAGGTTGAAGGCTGACTGGTCGTCGCCTTCGACCTGCGCTGCATATTGCGGCTTGTTCTCGTCGAGCAGGATGGCGCGCGCGGCGCGCTGGCGTGTCGATGAAAACACGATGCGGCCGTCGGGAAGGTAGTGCGGCATGATGTCGTGGCCGTCTTCCTCGATGGTGTCGGACTGGATCAGGCGTCGCAGCACCTTGGTCTTCGAGTCGTATTCCCAGATATTCCAGGTGGGCTGGTCGGCTTCGTCGGCGTCTTCGATGAAGCGCGCACGCATGGCGAACACCACCTTGGTGCCGTCGAAATTCACGTCGACATCGCGTACATCGCCGAGGCCCTGCGTCTCGCCCTGGGTGATGTTGGTTTCGGGTGAAGAGGGCGATGCAGTGGGGCGCGTGTACAGGTCGGCGCCGATTTCGAAGCGCAGCAGCTTGCGTGGATCGTCGGTTACATCCTCGTCTTCCGGGTCGGGCGCAGGCCGTTTTACGTAGAACACCGGATAGTCGACGGTCACCGGATCGCCGCCGGTGCTGCCACCGGCACCGCCGCCACTGCTCTGGCCGCTGCCGATGGTGACATCCGTGCCGCCATCGCCGCTGCTGCAAGCTGCCAGCAGAGCAACGATCGACATCAGCGCAAGGCCGCGAATGGCCCGTGCGAACCCTGTCCCGTTCGCAGCGGAACGAGTGGCTGCAGTCTGCGCCTGATCATTCATGGGCTCACTTCCGGTGTTGGTCGCAAGGATCATTATCGTGGTCTTGCCTGCATTGTTCGCCGCCGTCGAAAGTTTGTCGAAGTCGCGCACCGTACCTGCAAAGCATGACAACAGTCGCGGGGAAAGTTGTCGTCCTGTGCAGGCGCGCCATCATCGACGCGACATATTGCGCGATCCGTTAACCGGTTCACAGAAGCCGGGTCATGCAGGACATGTCCGATGGATTCGTGACGCGTACGTTCGTAGCTTATGTATCACGCGAATGAAGCTGCTCCCATACGGACAGCGCACGGGCGACAGCGCACCGGTGCAGTCATCGTGATGCCGAGAGTACGCGCGCGCGAGGGGGCCTCTTACTGTCTGTAGCGCGCGACGTCTTGCTGCTGAGACAGTAACTGCCGAGATTTTCAGTACATATGATCGGCTGAAGCTGCGAGCACCAACGAGTCAACCCAGGTCACCCCAGGTATGCGGATGAACAAAACGAACGAGACAGCGGCATCGATCCGCGACCCGCGCCGACGCACAGCCAAGGCCGTGGCGTTCGCCCTGGCCATTGCTTCGTTCGCCTTCGCGCACCCAGATGCGACGGCAGGCAATCCGGAAAAGGCCAAGCGCATGTTCGATAGGCTCACCGGCACACCGCCGTCGCCGACGAAGCTCACCGAACTCACCGCCATGCTCGACAGCGGCACCTCGCTGCAGGACACGGCGATGTTCATCATGGACAAGGGCGAGGAGCATTCGCGTACCTTTTACAGCGTCACGCTCAAGAATTTCGCCACGCCCTGGACCAATCGCGACCAGACGGTGTTCGCGCCGCTGAACGATTACACCGCCACCGTGATCGGCGTGGTCCGCGACGACAAGGATTTTCGCGGCATTCTCTCCGAAGACATTCTCTACGTCGGCAATGCGCAGCCCGCTTATTCGACGACTAGCAACGCTCACTACGAAACGCTGGAAAGCGAAAACGCGGACCTGCGCCTGGTGCTGGTCGAACAGCAGCAGTCTTCGTTGAACGGATTGCCTGCGGCGGCAACGGCCGGTGTGATCACATCGCGGGCCGCAGCCGAAGCCTTCTTCATCGACGGCACCAACCGGGCCATGTTCCGTTTCACGTTGCTCAATCACCTGTGCCGCGACATGGAGCAGGTACATGACACCTCTCGTCCACCCGACCGCATTCGCCAGGACGTCACGCGCAGCCCCGGTGGCGACAGCAGCGTCTTCCTCAACAATTGCGTCGGTTGTCACGACGGCATGGACCCGTTGGCGCAAGCCTTCGCGTACTACGACTTCGATGAAACACAGGGGCGCCTCGTCTACACGCCGGGCGTGGTGCAGCCTAAGTACCTGATCAATTCGGACAACTTCAAGCCTGGCTACGTCACGCCGGACGACAGCTGGGAGAACCGCTGGCGCCTGCCGGGACAGAACACGCTGCTCGGCTGGCAGGGACAGGATGGCCAGGTGCGACGCGGCGCCGGCGCGAAATCGCTCGGCCAGGAACTGGCCAACAGCGATGCGTTCGCGCAGTGCCAGGCGGAGAAAGTGTTCCGCACCGTGTGCTTCCGTTCGCCGAGCGATGCGGCCGACCAGAATCGGGTCAAGGACGTGATCCTCCCGGCCTTTCGCAGCAACGGTTATCGCTTGAAAACCGTGTTCGCAGAAACAGCTGCGTATTGCGCCGGCCAATAAGGAATCGTCATGACACGTAAATTCCGTTCGCGCGCACAACACTTCGTCGCCCTGGCTGCCCGTGTCGTCATGGGTCTGGGTGTACTCGCTCTCGCTGGTTGCGGTGGCGGCGCTGACACGACTCCGAGTCCCGTCACTACCGGCCCGACCGCAGGTCCGAGTTACAACGGGCCGTCGCCTGCGACGACCGACATCCAGGCGTTTCGCGTCGCCTTTTGGGAAAACGTTCGCGCCACCAACCGCTGCGGCAATTGTCACAACGCGGGCGGGCAGATGCCGAACTTCGCGCGCAGCGACGATGTGAACGCGGCTTATCAGCAGACATCAGCGATCGTCGATCGCAACAGCCCCTCGCAGTCGCCGCTGGTCCTCAAGGTTGCCGGCGGTCACAACTGCTGGCTCGCGGACAGCAATGCGTGCGCCAGCATTCTCACGCGCTGGATCACCGATTGGGTGGGCGCCTCCGGCACCGGCGGCAAACAGATCGAGCTGGTCGCACCGACTCCGAAAGATCCCGGTGCGAGCAAGCGCTTCCCGGTGAATCCGCCGGCCGAATATGCCGGGGTGCATGACCTGCTTACGCAGAATTGCGCGAAGTGTCATCGTTCGGATGCGGAAACGGCGCAGTCGCCGTTCTTCGCCGCCATCGATATCAAGGAATCGTACAACGCTGCCATCGCCAAGATGAACCTGGACGATCCGGCGAGTTCGCGTTTCGTCATCCGCCTGGGCCGCGAATCGCATAACTGCTGGAACAACAACTGCGCCGCTAACGCTGCGGCCATGCAGGCTGCCATCCAGGCGATGGCCGATGCGATCCCCGTGCAGCAGGTGGATCCGGCGCTCGTCACCAGCAAGGCGCTGACCTTGCTCGACGGCACGGTGGCCAGCGGCGGCAATCGTTACGAAAGCAACATGATCGCGCTGTATGAGTTCAAGAGCGGCCAGGGTTCGATCGCATACGACACCAGTGGCGTCGACCCAGCTGCCGATCTCGCACTCAACGGCACACGCACCACCGATTTCGACTGGGTCGGCGGTTACGGCATCATGTTCAAGACGCCACTGGCCAAGGCACAGGCTTCCGCGGCGACCAGCAAGAAATTCCACAAGCTCATCACCGCGACCGGCGAATTCTCGATCGAAGCCTGGGTGGTTCCCGGCAACGTGACACAGGAAGACACGCGCATCGTGAGCTACCTGGGCAGCAACACAGCGCGCAATTTCACGATGGGCCAGACGCTGTACAACTACGACTTCCTCGCTCGTAGCACGGCTACCGGCACGAACGGCACGCCGGCACTGACCACCGACGATGACGACGAACGCCTGCAGGCATCGCTGCAGCACGTGGTGCTCACCTTCGATCCCGTCAACGGCCGGCGCATGTACGTCAACGGCGAATTCACCGGCGATGTAGACAAGTCGGGCGGCGGCACGCTTGGCGAATGGGATGACAGCTTCGCGTTCGTCGTCGGCAACGATGTCCAGGTCGGCACCGATCGCGCATGGGCTGGCGTCGTGCGCCTCGTCGCCATACACAACCGCGCTCTCACGCAGCCGCAGGTCAAGCAGAACTTCGAGGCAGGCGTCGGCGAGAAATATTTCATGCTGTTCGGCATCGAGCACATCGTCAACGTGCCGAAGTCCTACGTGATGTTCGAAGTCTCGCAGTACGACAGCAGCGGCTACCTGTTCGCCCATCCGAAATTCATCAGCCTGGACGCCACCGCCAAGCCCGGCAGCATTCCGCTCAAAGGCATGCGCATCGGCGTGAACGGTGCGGAGCCGCCGGTTGGGCAGGCCTATCGCCTGCTCGACACCACGATCGCGGATTCGATGTACTCGGCCGCCACCGGCCAGGCGCTGTCGAGCGTCGGCACCATCATCGGCCTGGAGAACGGTCCGATGTCCGACGAGTTCTTCCTGTGCTTCGACCAGCTCGGCGCTCGCAGCAATGTGTGTTCGAACTACGCAGCGGCGACACCGCCGACACCAGTCTATGTGAGTCGCCCCTCCGACATCGGCGTGCGCACGTTCGACCAGATCAATGCATCGATGGCGGCGGTGACCGGAGTGAGTCCGAACAATGCCAAGGTGAAGGCGACGTACGCGAGCATTCGGCAGTCGTTGCCTGCTACTGCGAACATCCAGGGCTTCCTGTCCTCGCACCAGACTTCGGTTGCGCAGCTGGCTCTGCAGTACTGCAACGTGATGGTCGAAGACGTGAATGCACGTAACGCTTTCTTCGGGAGTGCGCCGCTCACTTCGCTGGCCACGCAAACCGATCGCGACCGGATCATCGATCCGATCATGGCGAAGGCGATCGGCGCGGTGGGATCGCAGCCTGACCTGGCGAAGGTGATCGTTCCGGCGCCCGCCCCGCCGAATGTCTATACCGAACTCAACAACCTGGTGGGCAAGCTGTGCACCGCTTCAGCCTGTACCGGCCAGCGCGTGCTCGACGTGACCAAAGCAGCTTGTGGCGCGGCGGTGGGCAGCGCCACTCTCCTGGTTCAATAAGGGGCTCTCATGTTCATCATCAAATCCCGCCGCAAACGCGCGCTTGCCCTGAACGAGCCGATCCGACACGAGTCGCACAAGAAGCCGGTCACTCGCCGCGACTTTCTGGCGCAAGGATTCATGACGGGCGCGGCTACCGTGGTGGCGCCGAGTATCCTCGCCGCGTTGATGAATCCGCGTAGTGCGCATGCGGAACTCACGCAGGACATCCGCGACATGAGGATTCCCTGCGGCATCACCCAGGGTGCAGGCATGGTGCCGTTCATCTGCTTCGATCTCGCCGGCGGAGCCAATATTTCCGGATCCAACGTGCTGGTGGGGCAACAGGGCGGCCAGCTCGATTTCCTGTCGACCCAGGGTTATTCGAAGCTCGGCTTGCCCGGTGACATGCTGCCGAACAATGCGACGACCAACTTCATCAACACCGAACTGGGTCTCGCGTTTCACGCGGACAGCGCATTACTGCGCGGCATCCTGTCGAAAGCTACACCTGCGACGCGTGCTCTCGTGAACGGCGCAGTCATTCCGGCGCGTTCGGAAAACGACACAGGCAACAATCCACACAACCCGATGTATGGCATCGCGAAGGCTGGCGCCAAGGGCGGCCTGCTGACGCTCATAGGTACGCAGAACTCGGACTCCGGCGGCAACTCGATGGCGCCCACCATGTTGATCGATCCGGCGAATCGGCCGACCAAGATCGATCGGCGCAGCGACGTGGTCGGCCTGGTCGATACCGGCGAAGTCGCAACCATCCTCGGTCCCGACGACACCGTGTCGGTTCTCGAATCGATGGTGCGCATCAGTAACCAGAAAGTCGGCAAGGAGCCCACGGGATTGCCGACAGCGGAAGCTGACGATACCGAAAAGAGATTGCGCTGCACTTACGTCAAGACCGCCGATACGGTCGACACCTTCGGCAGCCCCAAGGAGCTCGACCCGGGCCAGGATGACGACATCACATCCATCTTCGGGGCCAACTTCGGCGGCGATAACGAATTCCAGAAAACCGCGTCCGTGATGAAACTGGTAGTGAAAGGCAATGCCGGCGCCGGCACCATCAGCATGGGCGGATACGACTATCACACCGGCGATCGCGCGACCGGCGAAATGCGCGATTTCCGCGCCGGCCAGTGTATCGGCGCGTGCCTGGAATTCGCGGCACGTTCAGGCAAGCCCGTGATGATCTATGTGTTCAGCGATGGCTCGGTATCATCGAACGGCCGCGTTGACATGTCAGTGAACGGTCGCGGCAAGGGCGAATGGACCGGCGACAACCAGCAGACCGCTGCGGCGTTCTTCCTGGTGTTCAACCCAGGTGGCCGGCCGACACTGCTGGAAGAAGGCGGCATCCCTGTTGGCCGCCGCCAGCAGCTCGGTTATTTCCGCCGCGACGGCGACGTCGAGACGGCCGGCAGCCCGGCTGCAAACAACGTCACCGCGCTCGTGCAGACCGTGGTGCTCAACTATCTCGCGCTCCATTACGAAAACCCCGACCTGACGGCGAAAATCGGTCCGCATACGCTGGGGAACACAGACGCGCAGCGAAGCATGATCGCGTTCAATCCGATTGCGACGGGGCCGTGATAAAGGCGTTCTGATCTTCCTGTCTTCACTTTCCTCCCCCGGTTGCGGGGGGAGGACCAAGGAGGGGGCTTCCTGATCCTTCCGAATTGATCGAGGGGCTCCCCCCTCCTCAATCCTCTTCCGACGGACTACTCTTGCGGACTGCGGTCACCCCAACCTTCGCAAGGGAGTTTCACGGATGAGCATCAAAAGAGAATTGACGGCAATTGCCCTCAGCCTGCTGTCGGCAACTCTTATCGCATCTCACGCGCACGCGCAGACCTCGAAGCCCGCCGAAGCGCGCAACGTTGTCTTAGTCCACGGCGCCTGGGCGGACGGCTCCAGCTG
>JBEVKB010000092.1:0-5103 GCA_040509875.1 Steroidobacteraceae bacterium
TTGATGATCGCGGTCACCAGTTTCATGAGCGGCTCCAGGGACTTGCAGGCAGCGCCGCGAGCGCTTTGCGAATGTCGCGGGAGTGTAGCAGGAAGGTTGCGCAAGAGTGTGTCGGGAGCGCGCGCTCATGGGGCCCAACTGTGGAATCGGTCACGCTTCACGCCTCGGCCACACAAAAGAAACGGGAAAAGAAAACGGGCGCCGTAGCGCCCGTTTCTTCACACGAGGCCGCGCGAGGCGGCTTCGCATGTCCTCTATGGCCGGTTACATGCTGTAACCGCGTTCGCCATGTTCGACAGTGTCGAGGCCTTCCGTCTCCGCTTCTTCGGTGACGCGCAGGCCGATGACCACATCGACGATCTTGTAGGCGATGAATGCAACCACGGCCGACCAGATCACCGTGACGCCCACGCCCCAGAGCTGCGAGATGACCTGCGTGCCCATGCCCGCGTAGCCCCAAGTGCCTGCGACGTAGTCATAGATACCGGTGCCGCCGAGTGCTGGGTCGTTGAAGACACCAGTCAGGATCGCGCCCAGGATGCCGCCGACGCAGTGGACGCCGAAGACGTCGAGCGAGTCGTCGTAGCCGAGCGCGCTCTTGAGCTTGGTCACCGCGAACAGGCAGACGACGCCGGCAATCAAGCCCAGCACGATGCTGCCCATCGGACCGACCCAGCCGCAGGCCGGGGTGATCGCGACGAGACCGGCGACGGCGCCGGAAGCTGCACCCAGCATGGTTGGCGTGCCGCGGAAGATCCACTCACCGAAGGTCCAGGCGCAAACCGCTGCAGCCGTTGCCAGGAAGGTGTTGATGAACACCTGGGCAGCGAATGCATTCGCTTCGAGGTTGGAACCCACGTTGAAGCCGAACCAACCAACCCACAGCAGGGCGGCGCCGATCATGATGAAAGGCACGTTGTGCGGCGGCATGGCGGCAGTGCCGTAGCCTTTGCGCTTGCCGACGAGCAGACAGCCGACCAGGCCCGCGATACCGGCATTGATGTGAACCACTGTGCCGCCCGCGAAGTCGAGCGCGCCTTTCTGGAAGATGAAACCCGCGCCGGCGGTTGCTGCTGTGCCTGCAGCGGCGTCGGTGTACGCATCCGGACCCGCCCAGAACCACACCATGTGTGCGATCGGCAGGTACGAGAAGGTGAACCACAACACCATGAACAACAGTACGGCCGAGAACTTCATGCGCTCTGCAAATGCGCCGACGATCAGGCACGGCGTGATCGCCGCGAAGGTCATCTGGAAGGCTGCGTACAGGTATTCGGGAATATAGATGCCTTTGCTGAAGGTCGCCGCTGGCGTGAGATTGCCGGCAGCATCCAGCATGCCCTTCAGGAACAGCCGGTCGAAGCCGCCGATGAAGGCATTGCCGCTGGTGAACGCGAGACTGTAGCCGTAGATGGCCCACAACACGGCCAGCAAGCTGAAGGTGACGAAGACCTGCATCGACAGCGACAGGATGTTCTTGGAACGGACCATGCCGCCATAGAACAGTGCCAGGCCGGGGACCGCCATCATGATGACGAGCAGCGTGCTGACCATCATCCAGGAAATGTCGCCCTTGTCGAAGGTCGGAGCTGCAGGAGCGGCTGCTGCCGGTGCCTCTTCAGCTGGCGCAGCGGTTGCTTCGGCTGCCGGTGCGGCTTCGGCCGCGACAGGTTCGGCCGCCGGCTGCTGGGCCATGGCGAGATTGGGCCCGATGAGGGAGAGCGCTATCAGCGCTGCGCCCCACAGGTGGGTGAGCACACGGCTCGTTGCCAAAGGTCTTTTCACTGTCGTAACTCCTACGGAAGAGATGAATATTTATTCGCTGCCAGGATGTGCCCACACGGAAACTGGAAAAAACCAGGAAACTAGACTGCCTCGACGCCGGTCTCGCCGGTGCGGATGCGCACCGCCTGCTCCAGATCGATCACGAAGATCTTGCCGTCGCCGATCTTGCCGGTACGGGCGACGTTGGTGATGGCCTCGACCACCTGCTCGGCAATCGAATCGTCGACCGCCAGCTCGATCTTGGTTTTGGGGAGAAAATCGACCCGATACTCCGCTCCCCTGTATAGCTCGGTATGGCCTCGTTGCCGCCCAAATCCCTGAACCTCAGTGACCGTGATGCCCTGGACACCGATATCCGCGACGGCCTGACGGACGTCATCCAGCTTGAATGGCTTGATGATCGCGGTAATCAGCTTCATTGCATTCCGACTCCAGGAGTTCAGGGGCGCGAGCGATCCGACCTTCGTGGTAAATCTTCGAGTACCGGTTCGCGCCGCATGAGAAATGCATCTTCTGTGCCACGGTTTTCACAGTACGAACCATAGGCTTGTCGTCGCGTGCATACAGCAGGCGCACTGCCGTGGTGCGCGAGATTTTCCATGCTGCTTCACTGAGGAGCAGTAATCGGACCGATCTGCGACATTGATCACAGGCAGGGCACGCTCCGTACGCGAAAAGCGTGCATTCGCTAGGTATCCATGGCGCTCGGCTTGCCTTCCAGGTTGGCGCTGCCCTAGTCTTCTGCGGATTCCAGTGAGAAGGCGTTATGGACCCCCGATTCATCGATGATCTCGCACGACGCCTGTCCGCAGCAGTGCCACAGGGGCTCGTCGCCATGCGGCGCGACCTCGAGGAAAACTTCAAGGCAGTGCTGCAGTCGGGACTGACGAAGCTCGACTTGGTCACTCGCCAGGAGTTCGATGTGCAGGCCGGCGTCCTGCGCCGCACGCGCGAGAAGCTGGAGGCGCTCGAAACCCGGCTCACCGAGTTCGAAAAAAGTGCAACGCCCCGCGCGGCATTGACGGAGAGTCGTCCGCCAGCGCAGTAGCTGACGTTTGCTGAAGATTGCCCAGGACGGGCGATCGTTGCGGGAGATCCAGGGAATGGCGATGGCAACTGTCTTGAGTCGCGCGCAGCACGGCATGGACGCACCACTCGTGCACGTCGAAGTGCATGTCAGCGGCAGCGTTCACGGCAATATGAATATCGTCGGGCTCGCCGAAGCCGTGGTCAAAGAGAGCAAGGACCGCGTTCGCGCCGCCATCAAGAACTGCAATTTCGACGTGCCTCTCGGGCACATCACCGTCAATCTCTCGCCCGCGGATCTACCTAAAGAAGGCGGACGTTTCGACCTGCCCATTGCAGTGGGCATCCTGCTCGCATCAGGTCAGCTGCCGCAGACTCGCAAGCTCGACAAGTGCGAGCTGTACGGCGAGCTATCACTCGGCGGCGAGGTGCGTCCAGTCAAAGGTGCGTTGCTGGCGGCGATTGCGGCCTCGCGTGTGGGCCACAGCCTGATCGTTCCCGCAGCGAATGCAGAGGAGGCGAGTCTCGTTACACGGTGCGATGCCGCCGTGGCGAATCATCTGCTGGAAGTCGTCGATCATGTGCTCGGTAGCGCGAACCTCGAGTTCGTCGCGGGCTCAGGTCCGTCTGCACTACCCACTGCGCTCCCCGATCTCGATGAAGTTCGAGGACAGGCGCATGCAAAGCGTGCACTGGAAATTGCAGCGGCGGGGCAGCACAGCCTGCTGCTCATGGGCCCACCTGGCACCGGTAAGAGCATGTTGGCGCAGCGTCTAGGCGGATTGTTGCCCGCAATGAGTGAAGTAGAAGCGCTCGAAACGGCATCGGTGCGCAGCGTTGCCGGCATACCCATCAACCTTGCGAACTGGCGAACGCGGCCCTTTCGCAGTCCGCATCACACGGCCTCGGCAGTCTCGCTCGTGGGCGGCGGTTCGCGTCCGCGGCCGGGCGAGATTTCTCTCGCGCACCATGGCGTGCTGTTCCTGGACGAACTGCCCGAATTCGATCGCAAGGTGCTCGAAGTGCTGCGCGAGCCGCTTGAGTCCGGGACCATCACAATCTCGCGTGCCGCACGCCAGTGCGAATTTCCCGCGGACTTCCAGCTCATTGCCGCGATGAATCCCTGTCCCTGCGGTTATCTCGCCGATCCCGCCGGGCGCTGCCGGTGCACCGCCGACAAGGTCGAGCGCTATCGCTCACGCATCTCCGGCCCGTTGCTGGATCGACTGGACATGCACGTCGAAGTGCCGCGTGTGCCGCTCGAAGCCTTGCGAACGCCGAGCGCACAGATAGAGAAGAGTGCGATTGTCGCCGCCCGGGTGCGAGCAGCGCGAGGGTTGCAGCATCAGCGGCAGGGTACGCCGAACTCCCGCCTCAGCAATCGCCAAGTCGAGCAACTCTGCCGCGCGACACCCTCCGCAATCACCTTACTGGAGCGTGCTGCTACCGTGCTCGGGCTCTCGGCCCGAGGGCATCATCGTGTATTGAAGCTGGCGCGCACCATTGCCGATCTCGGCAACCAGCCCGACATCGAAGCGACGCATGTGAGCGAGGCGCTGAGCCTGCGCAAACTCGATCGATCGGGAACGAATGGCGGCGCGCTCTCCGCGCCGCACGCGAAGTGAGTTACTTCGAGCCGGCTACCATGTAGTCGACGGCATTCATGATCGACTTGTCGGAGAGATCCACCCGGCCGCCCTTGGGAGGCATGAAGCCCGACTGGCCCTGGAAACCTTCCAGCGCATGCTTGTGCAGCGTCGCCTCACCCTTGGCAATGCGAGGACCCCAAGCCGCCTTGTCAGTGTACTTCGGTGCGCCAGCGACGCCCGCGCCGTGGCACGCCGAGCAGGCCATGGTGAATACGGCCTCGCCCTCGAGATCCGCTACTGGAGCTGCAGGCGCTGCCTGCGCGGGGGCCAAAGCCGAATTGTCCTTGCCCGCGATCGCCAGCTTCGCCACCGGCTTGATGCGCTCATTGACCGCGGCCACCATGGCCGGGTCCGCCAGAACGTGGGCTTCCTGGGTATCCGCCGCCACCGAACGGGCCAATATGTACAGTCCCGCCGTGATCGCGAACAGGATTCCCAGTACGAGCATGAAGGTGTCGAAGAACTTCTTATCGTGCTCAACGCTCACAGCGGGACTCCAGACGACGGCCAAGGGCAGATTAAAGAGGCGCGCAGTATAGCGGCACGGGCGCGGCGGAGGAATGAAAAGGCATACCGGCCTCCACGGACGAGCGGCAATCGACGAAACGGGCGATTCGCTGAAACCGTCGCAGCGCCTGCCCAG
>JBEVKB010000093.1:0-5269 GCA_040509875.1 Steroidobacteraceae bacterium
ATTTCGCGCCGGAGTCATTGCTGTCGCTGGCGTACTTCAAGAAGGACATCGAATCGTTCACGGTCCAGGCTACTCGTCGCGGCGTTCCCTACAACACGCTCGGGCTGCCCGACAGCCTGGTGCGCCCGCCGGCAACGCCGAACGATCTGTTCGATGTCGTGCAGGTCATCAACGGCTTCGGCGGCAAACTCGACGGCTACGAAATTCAGTACCAACAGCCGCTGACGTTCCTGCCGGGTCCGGATTGGGTGCGTCACTTCGGCACCATCCTCAACTACACCCACGTGCAATCGGAAGTGAATTTCGCGGCGCCGAACAGTCCGTCCAACATCCGCAGCCTGAACGGGCAGTCGGATAAAACGGCGAACGTCACGTTGTATTGGGAGAACGAAAAGTTCAGCGCACGTATTTCCGCGGCTTATCGCGATGCGTTCCAGCGCAATGCGACTTCACGCGCCGGCAACGATATAGACCTCACTGCCGAAGCGACCAACGTGGACTTTTCGGCCAGCTACAAGTGGAGCGACCACCTGAAGTTCTCGCTGGAAGCGCTCAATCTGACGGATGAGTATCGCACCGACCTGCAGGACTCCACGGCCGAACGGGTGGATAACAGCATGCACACGGGGACACTGTATTTCCTCGGCGTGCAGTATTCGCTGTGAAGAGCGACGCGTGACAAAAACCGGCAGCTGCATGCGAGCAACTGCCGGTCCTTAGTCGAATGACATCACCCAGCCAGATCTCGTCCGACGCCGAGATCCGTCCGAACGCGGTGGCCCACGGATGAGGGCACTACGAAAATCGATCCGGTTGCTGGCTTTGGGTCGTCACCTTCCGCTAGCGCTTAGGCAGGACGACGATCTCACCCCGCATCGACGGCTGCCGATCCAGTGAAACGAAACGGATGATCCCCGCCTTCGCACTGGGTATCTCTGCGCTAGCCACTGTCCCGCGCGCTACTTCCAGAACCGTAGGCACGCCGTCGATCGCAATTCGATGCTTAGGCCCCTGCACTGCGATGAAGTGCAGTACGATTCGATCGCCCGCGAATGCAACGAAGTTCGCCGGTTGAAACACAAAGGCACGGATGTTCCAGGCGCCCATATCGTCCGGCGGCGTGAGGATGAGTCCACCGCCGCCGGCCAGCGCCTGTTTCGGATAAGCCTCGGGCGGATGGACGCCATCGCCTTGCTCACTGGTCTTGCCATCCAGGTGCACCGTCGCGATGTAGAACTCCCTCACGCCCGGCTCGGCCGCAGGCAACGTCGCGATGGGCTTGGCAGCTGAGCCATACTCCTGCGCAGCGCCGACCGAGGTCGCGCTCGAGAGGCAGGTGAGACCTGCCGATACCGTCATGAGAACCGCCAACAGGCCTTTGGAATACACTTTCTTCATACAAGCTCCTCGCAGCAGGAAGTCGACACACCAGTGATCGCTGCTATCGATGCATGCTCCCTGTGAAATATTCCCGCCGCCCACGGGAATATTTCCTGCCCACGGCGTCTCTTATAGCCATGCTCCAGCGCTACTCGACATGAAAGCCGGCGACCGCCTTCGCAGGTTCGAGCAGATCGTGCTACCGCATTTGGATCGGGCGTACGCATTCGCAGTGAGGCTCACCGGCGAGTCGGATGCCGCGCACGATGCGGTTCAAGAGGCGTACCTGCTGGCGCTGCGGCACTTCGATCAGTTCAAAGGCGACCACAGCGCAGCCAGCCTGGCCTGGCTGCTTGCCATCGTGCGCAACGCCGCGTTCAAACAACTCAGGCAACGCAAGCGCGGCACGATGCTATCGATCGACGACGACCTGTTCGCCATGGAAAGTTCCGGCGGGGGTTTGGATCGCCAGCTGAATCGTCCCGACGCCATCTGCATAGACAACGATCGCGAGCAGCGAGTGCAGTCGGCACTGCGCGATCTGCCATTCGCATATCGAGAAGTGCTGATCCTGCGGGAGTTCGAAGAGCTGAGTTATGCGCAGATCGCCGAGGTTCTGCAGATTCCGGCGGGAACTGTGATGTCACGTCTTGCCCGCGCACGCGTGCGGCTCAAAGCCATACTCGAACGATCCTATGGAGTCACCAATGAAGTGTGACGAAATTCATCCAGCGCTGGCAGCGCTGTTCGACGATGAACTGCAGCCGGCGGATCGCAAGCTGGTGGAGGGCCACCTGGAAACCTGCGTTCAGTGTCGTTACAAACTGGCTGAGTTGTCGTCACTGCGCCGTATTCTCCGCGGCGGCCCGACGCTTCGAGCGCCCGAAGCGCTCGCGAAAGCGGTCATCTCCGATTTGCAAGCACAGCGGCATGCAGGCCGCGGCTTTCGTCACCACTGGGCTGCGGCCGCTATGGCTTGTACCGTGCTGCTGGCGATTGGATCGTTGGCGCTCTGGTCGTGGCGCTCGTATGACGATGCGGGTCGCCTCGAGAGGCACGACGTGATCAGCGCGCATGCCCGTTCGCTGCTCGGCGGGTCGCCTATTGCCATCGCGTCGAGCGATCGTCATGTGGTGAAACCGTGGCTTACTGCTCGCGTGCCGTATGCGCCGGCGGTTCGAGAGCCGGCGGTGGAAGGCTTCGAATTCCTTGGCGCTCGCATCGATGTGATTACGGATCGACCGGTTGCGACATTGGTTTATAAGCGGCGACAGCATTTGATCAATCTATTCGTATGGCCGACAAGGGAAAAGGCGACGACTGCTGCGCAGTATGCCGACGAACGCGGTTATGGAATGTACCGGTGGGTGGCCAAGGGGTTGGTGTACTACCTGGTGTCGGACCTGGATGCAGCGGAGTTGCGGACGTTGCAGGTGCAGGTGTGTTGCGGGAAGTAGGCAGCAGCGCGACATTCGACCTGGCTGCTCGCCGCCAGCGGCGTCTACAAGAAATCCGGCACGTACAGGCAATGGCGCTGCCGAGTTACCGTCTAAACATAAAAACTATTTTCGCGAGTCATCAAGCCCCGGCTGTGTGCCGGCGAACACGAATGTCACCGGTACGAGCGCGTCCCTGAAGCAAAAGAACCGGCAGCTGCTTGCGAGCAACTGCCGGTCCTGCTGAATGACATCAGCCGGCCAGTCTCATTAGAAGAGACCGGCCGCGATGATCTCAGAACGCGAACTGCACGATTAGTCCTGTCTGGCGGGCATCCTTGTCGTAGTACTCGTGTTCGACCTGCAGTTCCAGGCTCTGCCACAGCCGTACGCGAACACCCGCGCCGAGCGCGATCTGATCGCTGTTCTTCTGCTTCTCGACCACATAGCTCGCGGCGTCGGTGCTCAACTGTGCATATCCCACCTTTGCGTGCACGTTGAACCGATTCGATGGATCGAACAGCAAGACGCCGGCGAACAGGCTCGGAATCGAGTAGTCGATCGGCTCGCGGCCCGTGATCGCAGGATTGCGGTTCTGGACCGTGGCGCTGCCCATGTCGGCGTAACCGAGTTCGAAGAACCAGCGCTCGAGGAATCGATACTCCACGTCCACCTTGTAACCGACGTCGCTGTCGTCGACGAGCTTCCACACCGATTGCGAAGCGTCCGGTTTCAACTGCGTTGCAAACACACCCGCACCGATCGACCAACAACCTCCGGTGAACCCGTCGCCGGTCGTGCAACCCGCCGGCGCATCCTGCGCCTTGACGACCGGCGTGTGCATCGCGCCCACGCCGAGTACTACCGTGACGACTGCCATGCGAATCGCGCCCCCATTGAGCTTGCGCAGGCAAGCCAATCCGAACAGCGCAATCAAGGTCAGCGAGCCGAAGGCACCGCCGCCACCCTTGAGGCCCGTCTTGAGGCCTGGGTCTTTCTGCAAGGCATCGTTGATCCCGTCATGGTTGAAGTCACCGTTCTCCTTGCCGTCCGCAAAGCCGTCGTTGTCGCTGTCGGCATCGCGATAGTTCGGCATGCCGTCGCCATCCGTATCCGCGACATTGACCTTCGCATCGTCGACGCCATCGCGGTTCGCATCCTTGCCGCCAGTCGCATCGACGTCGACCGCATCGTCGATGCCATCGCCGTCCGAATCGGCGCCGCTCAGTGCAACCGACAGGATCTCCTGCGCATCCGTCATGCCATCGTTATCGCTATCGACATCGCGGTAGTCCGGAATGCCGTCGCCATCCGTATCACGCTTCGCCGCGTTCTCATATGCATCGTCCAAGCCGTTGCCGTTCGCGTCCATTCCGGAAGCGGCCGGCAAGCCCATCTCGATGCGATCCGGAATGCCATCATTGTCGGCATCCTGATCCAGACGATCGATCACGCCATCGCCGTCCGTGTCGCCGTCGCCCTCGAGGGAATCGAGAATGCCGTCGCCATCGTCGTCCAGGTCGCGGATCGCGGGCACACCGTCGCCGTCGGAGTCGCTACGCGAGCCACGCTGCGCCGGTTCGACATCGATCGCATCCGGAATACCGTCTTCATCGGTATCGACAGTCGCATCGACACGTCCATCGCCGTTCGCATCGAAGCTCTTATAGATCGTGCCGGCAATGTCGCTGACGCCGTCGTTATTGCTGTCCGTATCGAGCATGTCTGCAATGCCGTCTCCGTCCGAGTCGCGCGGCGTCGAGGTGACTGTGCCGCCCTGATCGAGCAGACCGTCTTCATCGACGTCGAGGCCACCCGATTCGATGACATCGGAGATCGAGTCGTTGTCACTGTCGAGGTCGAGGAAGTCGGGCACGCCATCGCCGTCCGAATCGCGCGGTGAGGCCGAGTCGGCCACGCCATCGCCATTCGCATCGGTACCGCCGACGGTGTCTACGTCGAAGGCATCGTCGATGCCGTCGCTGTCCGAATCGAGCCCCTTGGCGCCAGACTCAGTTGCATCGCTCACGCCGTCGTTATCGCTGTCGAGATCCAACAGATCGGGAACGCCGTCCATGTCGGTGTCCACAGGGCGCGCATCGTCGGCAAGACCGTCGCCGTTCGCATCGGTGTTGCCCGCCACATCGGCGTCCCAACGATCGTCGATGCCGTCGCCGTCCGAATCGAAGCCATAGCCACCCGCTTCGAACACATCGGGAATGCCGTCATTGTCCTGGTCCGAGTCGACGAGGTCCGAACGACCGTCGTGATCCGCATCGGGCAGCCCCGCGTCATCGATACCGTCGCCGTTCGCATCGCTGCCACCGGTCTGATCGACATCGAAGCGATCGGCAATGCCGTCACCATCGGTGTCCAGATGCAAGCCGGCGAGTTCGAGCGCATCAGGCACTCCATCGTTATCGCTGTCGGTGTCGCGGTAGTTCGGAATGCCG
>JBEVKB010000094.1:0-41376 GCA_040509875.1 Steroidobacteraceae bacterium
ATGCTGTCTCCAGGTTCGATAAACATCGAACCTAGACAGGTCTCACCTAAGTTTTTGACAATTCAAGAAAAGATGTGATCAAGAGACAGCCCCTTGTGGGAGCGCCGGTGAGGGGTTCTCGCGCCGCAGGCGCTCGCGAAGCGAAGAGCGCCCCCGCCACCGGAAAAAGCAGGCGGCTTACTTCTTCCCGTTCTTCTTCGCTTCCTTGTCCCGGGTCTCTTTCTGTTCCTTGGTCAGCTCGATGTCTTCGAGGACCTTGGTGTCGAGGTCGGGCAGGGGGGGAAGCTTGGTGGCGTCTTCCACCAGCGGTTTGAGCTGCTCGTGGATGACGACAGTGGCGGCATGCAGATCGCGGTAGGTGGTCACGAGCTTCGCCGTGGCGGCTTTCGCTGCGGTGACTTCCTGGTCCTGGGTCTGCTTTTCCTTGCGCAGGGTGCCGAACGAAGCTTCCACCGCGCGGCGCGCGTCGGCTTCTTCCTGCCGCTGCTTCTTGAGCACGTTCATCTTCTTGATGACGTTCTCAGGCGTGTCGGCGAGAGCGGTGTTGATGGCCTTGAGCGCCTTCTCCTTCTCGGCCAGCTGCGCCTTGAGCTTCTGCAGATCCTTGGCGACGGACGCGCGTTCGACCGCCATGGACTGGGTGGCGTTCTCCTGCTTTGCGACCAGGTCGGCAATGGTGGCTTCCGCGGTCGCCTGCGCCTTGACCGCGGCTTCGAGTTTCCTCTCGGCGGCGGAAATGGCGATGCGCGCATCGCTCTGGGCCCTGGCCACGGCGCCATCTGCCTCCAGGCTCTTCTTGATAGCGGCTTCCAGCGCTTTCTTGAGCACATCCTGTGCGCAGTCGGGATCGAGCTTCAACGACTCTGCGGCACTCCGCATCAAAACCTGCTTGCTTATGGCAAGTTCTTTCCATACCTTCAACTGAAGCTCTAATTGCGCTTGATCCACATTGTGTCCTTTGGCTGGGCGGGGGAATTTTCTGGGGCGCGGATTGTAGTCCAGAAGTGCCGCGCCGAGGGAGATCGATGCGGCCAATTGGACGAGTCTAGGCAGTTGCCACGAGCCCGGAGCCCGTAGGTTGGGCCGCCGAGGCGGTTTTCAACACATCCCCGCGCAGGTTGCAGCGACCGACGGTGCCATACCGATGAAGACGCGCACCTCACCCGCCTCCGGCGCCTCCCCCCAAAACGGGGCTGGGTAGGCAGAGACGCAATAGCGCACCCGCACCCTACCTGCCGTTTCTTACGCATTCGTCATGCTCGGCATCCATTGTTCGGCTATATTCGCTGCCCAGGCAGTCATTGCCGAGGCACCCAATGCCCAAGCAGCATTATCAACAGAAGACTTTCCAGCTCCAGGACAGCATCGGCTACCTGATAAAAAGGGCGTTCGGCGCCATGTCGGACTGCATTCACGGCAAATTCGCCAGCCAGGGCTGCAGTTTTCAGCAGTGGATCGTGCTCATGCACCTGCGCGATGGCCTGGCGCTGACTGTTGCAGATCTGTCCCGCGAACTGCGCCACGACAGCGGCGCCATGACCCGATTGATCGACCAGCTCGAAGAGCGCGGTTGGATCGCGCGACAGCGCAATCTCGAAGACCGCCGCGTGATCGAGCTGTCCCTGACAGCGGAAGGCAAGGCGATTGCGGAATCGCTGATTCCCCTCACCGTGAACACGCTCAATACGACGCTGGACGAGTTTTCGCGCGAGGAGGTGCAGCAGTTGCAGAGCCTGTTGCGCCGTCTCACCACCCGATTGCGTGCACTGGAATCCGATCCCGCCGCGGTGAAATCGCCATGAATGCTCTCAATCGCTCGATTCTGCTCGGCCTCGCGACTGCGCTGGCCTCCGGTTGCGTCTCACCGCCGCACACGCAGCCGCAGATCAAGCTCATCGCCGACGAATCGATCGGCCTCGGCACCCTCGTCGCTCCCGCAGTCACCAAGCAGTGGTGGCGCGAGTACGGCGATCCGCAATTCGACACGCTGGTCGAAACCGCGCTGGCGCAAAACCCGACCTTGCAGCAGATGACGGCGCGCGTGCGTTCGGCGCAGGCGCAGGTCCAGTTGGCCAATGGCGCGCTGGGTCCAGATGTCAGTGTTTCGGGCAAAGAACAACGGGAGCGATTCCCCGAGCGTTACATCATTCCACCGCCGTATGGCGGTTCGTCCGTATGGGAAGGCCACCTGCTTGCCAACCTGTCGTGGGACCTGGACCTGTGGGGCCGCCAGGCATCCCTGATCGAACAGGCTCGCGCCGGAGTCAGTGCGGCCGGGCTCGACGCCGCAGGCGCGCGCCTAGCCATGACAGTGGCGCTGTCGCAAACCTATCTCGACCTGAATCGGGCCACGTTGCTGGCCGACGTTGCGCAGGAATCGGTCGTACAGCGCCGCAAGATCGTCGACATCACCACGCGCCGCATCGCTGCCGGACTCGACACGACCGTGGAATTGCGCGAGGCCGAATCGGCAGTGCCTCAAGCCGAACTGGCGCGACTGCAATCCGAAGTGGCGCGCGAACTTGCGGTGCATCGGCTCGCTGCGATCACCGGCGAAGGCGCGTCCGCCTACGCACGCATGCAGCGGCCGACGTTGAATCTGCAAACTGCACTGGCGATTCCAGATGAACTGCCGGCGGACCTGCTCGGTCGCCGACCCGACATCCTTGCAGCGAAGGCGCGAGTCGATGCAACGACTGCGGGACGCGCAGCCGCGAAAGCAGCGTTCTATCCGAACATCAACATCAGCGCCTTCGCAGGCTTCCAGGCGATCGGCCTCGACAACCTGTTGCGCACCGAGAGTCGCACTTACGGCGCGGGCCCGGCGATCAGCCTGCCGCTGTTCGAGTCATCGCGATTGAAATCGGCATTCAATGCCGCGACCGCCGCCGAAGACGAAACCATCGCCAACTACAACGATGCGGTGCTCAAGGCCGTGCAGCAGGTAGCCGACCAGCTCAGCCTGGTGAAGTCGTCGGCTCTCCAACTCGAACAGGCGCAAGCGTCGCTGCAGGCAGCGGAAGAAGCGTACCGGCTGGCGCAGAAGCGCTACTCCGCGGGGCTCGCGAACTACCTGTCCGTGCTCACCACCGAAACGCAGGTGCTGTCGGCCCGCACCACCTTCGTCGACATCCAACATCAACAAGCGCTGGCGCGTGTGTCGCTGCTGCTCGCCACCGGCGGCGATTTCGATCCGGCCGGCCGCTGATTGCGTATTCCTCCACTGAATTCTTCCGGAACTCATCATGAGCGCTGAACCTGTTCAACCCGCCAATGGCAACGGCCAAAGCAACGGCAAGCGTCGCACGGGACTGCTGATCCTCGCCGCCGTGGTCGCGATCGTCGGTATCGCCTACACCATTTACTGGATGACGGTGGGACGCTACTACGAATCCACCGACGATGCCTATGTCGCCACCGACATCGTGCAGATCACCAGCGAAGTGCCCGGCACCGTACTCGCTGCGCACATCGACGACACGCAGACGGTGGAGCGAGGCCAGCCGCTGGTCGATCTCGATCCCGCCGACGCGCTCATTGGAGTCAGCGCTGCCGAAGCCGATCTCGCGCGAACCGTGCGACAGGTGATGATGCTGTTCACGCAGGCGGATCAGCAGCGTGCGTTGATCTCGCAACGGGAGATCGAACTCAAGAGTGCGGAACAGGATTACGCGCGCCGACAGACGTTGGTGAGCGATGGCGCTGTCTCGGGCGAAGAACTGGCACACGGCAAAGACAGCACCGCACAGCAGCGCGCTGCATTGGAAATCGCGCGCCAGCAGCTTCAAGGCACACTTGTGCAAACCCAAGGCACCACCGTCGAAACGCATCCGGAAGTGCTGGCCGCAGCGGCGCGATTGCGTAATGCCGCCCTCGCCCTGCATCGAACCAAGATCGTGGCGCCGGTGGCCGGCGTCATCGCCAAGCGTTCGGTCCAAGTCGGTCAACGCATCAACGCAGGCGCACCACTGGTTGCGGTCGTGCCGCTGGATGCGGTCTGGGTCGACGCCAATTTCAAGGAAAGCCAGCTCAAGGATGTGCGCGTCGGACAGCCCGTCGAGGTGCATGCGGACCTGTACGGCGACGACATCGTCTACAACGGCAAGGTTGCCGGTGTCGCGGCCGGCAGCGGCAGCGCATTCGCCCTGCTGCCGGCGCAGAACGCATCGGGCAACTGGATCAAGGTCGTGCAACGACTGCCCGTGCGCATCGTGCTGGATCCGCAGCAGTTGCAGAAGCATCCGCTGCGCGTCGGTTTGTCGATGCACGTAGAGATCGACGCACACGACACCTCGGGCACTCTCGTGGCATCGCAGCTGCGCACGGATCAACCGCCGGTGCAGCTCAGCGATGGTGACGATCCGGCTATCGAAGCACGTATCGCGAGCATCATTGCCGACAACGCACCGAATCGTCACGCGACTCAAGCGGCGGCGATTCGTACATCGGCGGTGGAGAGCAAGACGCCGTGAGTGCACCGGCCGGCAACGGTTCGGGAGCAGCAGTGCCGATGCAGGGCGCCGCGATGGCGCTCACTGCAACGGCGCTGGCGCTCGGCACTTTCATGCAGGTGCTCGATACCACCATCGCCAACGTTTCGATTCCGACCATCGCCGGCAATCTCGGTGCGTCCTCCGACCAGGGCACCTGGGTGATCACTTCGTTCGCCGTCGCCAACGGCATCAGCGTGCCGTTGACCGGTTGGCTGATGATGCGTTTCGGCGTGGTCCGCACGTTCAGCGCTTCGGTGCTCGCCTTCACTCTCGCCTCGTTCCTGTGCGGCGTCGCCTGGAATCTCAATTCGCTGATCGCCTTCCGCGTCCTGCAGGGTGCGGTGTCGGGGCCGATGGTGCCGGGCTCGCAGGCGCTGTTGCTGATGCTGTTTCCACCGTCTAAAAAAGGCACAGCGCTGGCGCTATGGGCGATGACGACGCTGATCGCGCCCATCGCCGGCCCACTGTTGGGCGGCTGGATTTCCGACAACGCGAGCTGGCCGTGGATCTTCTATATCAACGTGCCGGTGGGCCTGCTGGTAGGCATCGTCGCCTGGGTGAACATGGGCAAGCACGACACGCCCACGCGCCGCATTCCCATGGACAAGACCGGCATCGCGCTGCTGGTGATCTGGGTGGGCGCGCTGCAGATCATGCTCGACAAGGGCAAGGACGAAGACTGGTTCGCCTCCACTTTCGTGGTGACGCTGGCGCTCATCGCCGGCATTGCCTTCGTGGCCTGGCTGATCTGGGAGCTGACGGAAAAGAATCCCATCGTCGACCTGACCTTGTTCCAACGACGCAACTTCACGTTCGGCGTGATTCCGATGTGCCTGGGCTACGCCGTGTTCTTCGGCAATGTCGTACTGCTGCCGCTGTGGACGCAGACCCAGCTCGGTTACACCGCGACCTGGGCGGGGCTCATTGCCGCTCCCGGAGGTGTCGTGGCCGTGCTGATATCGCCCTTCGTTGGCCGCATCATGAATCGTGTCGATGCGCGGTGGGTGGCGACGGTCGCGTTCATCGCGTTCGCCATTTCGTATTACATGCGCTCACTGCTGACGACCGATGCGGCGGTGATCGACTTCGTCATTCCACAACTCATCCAGGGCGTGGCCATGGGCACGTTCTTCGTTGCGATCCTGTCCATCACCTTCGACGGCATCGAGCAGCCGCGCATTCCATCGGCGTCGGGCCTATCGATCTTTGCACGCACCATCAGCGCCGGCTTTGCCACCTCGATCACCACGACGTTCTGGGACCGGCGCGAGGCCTGGCATCAGTCGCACCTGGTACAGTCTTCGAGCGCTTACGATCCGGCGATGTCGCAGGCATTATCGGGGCTACAGTCGCTTGGACTCACGGATTCCGCTGCCGCCGCGGCATTGAACCGACAGGTGGTCGGCCAGGCATACCTGCTGTCGTCGGTGGATTACTTCTGGATCTCCGCGGTGATTTCGCTCGCCCTCATCGGTTTGGTGTGGATCGCGAAGCGTCCTGCGAGCAGCAACGCTCCCGCCGCGGCAGAGTAGATCAGATCAAGCCGAGATCGGTGGGCACAGCAGCCGGGAAAATCCGTTCCAGCTGCGAGTCGGACAGTCCCCACATCCGGCGCACCAGTCCGCCGAGCACGCTGCGGTAATCGTTGAGCACCGGCAGGTCGCGGTCCTGGAAAAGCGTGGCGCGCTCGATCTTCTGCTGTTCGCCGACGATGCGGCCTCCGGACACTGCGCCGCCCGCGATCCAATAAACACTCCCGTGGCCGTGATCGGTGCCGCGATTGCCGTTCTCGCGGAAGGTACGGCCGAATTCCGAAATCACTACCACTGCAGTACTGGACCACAGCGGCCCAAGTTCACGCGACAGCGCCTGCAAGCCGCGTCCGAGACTGTCTAGATTCGCGCTGAGCGTATTGCTCTCGTTGACGTGCGTATCCCAGCCACCCACATCGACGAACCCGATCGCGTAATCGGTGCGCAACAGGCGACCGACGCGCTGCGCCTCCAACTCGAATCCCTTCGGCGTGATGGCGTCTCGATTGGCTTGCTGCATTTCCTCGGCCATCGCGGCGCTGACCTGTTGTCGCAGCTCCAACCCTTCGCGCACCTGGTCCCGCAGCGGATGGTTCTGATACATGGCGGCGAGCACATCGGCCTGCCGCTCGTCGAACACCGGCTTGTTCACCGCCTTGAGCGAAATGTTCGGCACATCGGCGTCACCGCGAAAGCACACGGGCAGCGAATCGGTGAAGGCGATGGCCTTCTGCCCACCGATCACGCTGGCGAGGCGCGACAGGAATCCCGAGCGCAGGTCGCGCTGTCCCATGGGCTGGCCCAGCTCGATACTGTCCTGCGTTTCGAAGTGACTGCGCGAGACGTCTTCCGTACCGGCAAAGGGGATGAACGCGATCTGCCGGCTCGCATACATGGGCGCGAGCGTGGACAGCAGCGATGGAGCGAGCGCCCAGTCGGCGTCGAGTTCCAGGCTCGCCGGCGGACGCGCTATCGCGATGTTCGGCCGCATCTCGTAATAGTCGCTGCTGGTGTAAGGCACCAGCATGTTCAGGCAGTCATAACCTCCGCGCAGGAAGACGACGAGCAGTCGAGGCGAATCGAGCGGCGCGGCATAGAGTCGACCAAAGGCTGTGCTCGCTGCCGTGAGAGCCAACGCGTGGAGAGAGGTGCCGAGAAAGTCGCGACGTTTCATGACTGCGCCTGCTAGTGATAGTTGAAGTCCGGCGACGACAGCAGGAACGTGTTCCATTCGACCTGTGACGATGCGCTGTCCAATGCCGTACGCGTCGCTGTCGACAGGTGCGGTTCGATCGCGGCGAAATAGAGCCGCGTGGCAAGCTGTGGAAATCCCGTGGTCTGCGCCGCGCTACCGCTTTCAGGCTGAAACAGTCCGGCATTGCCGCTGCCGATGGCGCGGGCGATCTCGAAACGCCGGATCATCTGCCCCGAGCTCGACCATGCACTGGCAACCATTGGATAACCATCGGGCGTCTGTCGCCCGAACAGCGGCTCGCCCAACGAATTGAGCCAGTTCAGCACCGGCCGCGTGTTCGCGATGGGCTTGCCGTCGTATGCAAGGCGCACGCTGCTGACGACGAACTGCATGGGGTCCTTGAACTTGAGTCCGAGCGACTGTTCGAATTCGCGCGAAGCGAACATGACTTCCAGCACGGCGCGAATGTCGCCATGGGTCTTGCCGAAGGCCTTGCTCATACGGTCGATCAATGCAGGCGGCGGCTCGTCCGCGACGAAGTATGTGGCGAGTTTGCGTGAAACGAACTGGGCGCAAGCCGGTGTCGCGACAATGATCTCGACGGCCTGTCGCACCTCGTCGGCTCCGCTCCCTGCGAGGGTGTGGCCAAGCAAAGTCTTGTCGCCGAAGTCATGCCGCGCCGGATTGAATTCGAACGCGCCGTCACGCCGGTACAGCGGCTCCCATTCCTTTTTCAATTTCGGCTTGTCGGCGCCCGCGGCAATGCCGTTGCCTGTCAGCACCCGGGCCAGCTGCTGAACGTCCTCCTGCGAATAACCGCCATTCACACCGAGCGTGTGCAGTTCGAGCAGCTCCCGCGCGTAGTTTTCATTGAGCCGACCGGCTGCATTCTGCGCATTGTCCAGGTACTGCAGCATCGCTGGATGCTGGAGCGTCGCCAGCACCAAGTCGCTGAAGCGTCCGAGTTGGTTAGGGCGGATGGCACGCTCCGCGTAATCGCCGACCAGCCAGCGGACATTCGCTTTGCCCTGGTGCACGCTGAAATGGTTCAGCCAGAACCAGGTGAGCTGCTCGCGCAGCGGCGCGGACGAATAAATCGCACGCAAGACTTCGCGGCGCGCCGCTTCGTTCGCCAACGTGTTGCCTCGATCGTTGAGCGCTTTCTTAGCATCTTCGCGCTGTTGTCCCTCCGGCAGCGCATTGGCGCGCTTCTGCTCGGCGGACACTTCGAACCACAGCGAAGGGCCGTCGCGCCGTGAGATTTCCAGCGCATCGATCTGTTGGGCGACGGCTGGCGGCAGGATGCCGGGTTGGTCGAGCTGGCGATCGAGATAGCGGCGCTTACCGAGCGAGCGGTAGTCGGCCAGCGCACCGGTGGTCACGCCATCGTCGATTCGCTCCAGCCAGAGCGCATCGGTGCGGGTGACCGCAGCTTTGTCGGCGGACGCGGGCCACGTAGTCGTCGGAATGACCACGGCCAATGCGACCGCGAGAGCAGTCATCGCCTTCCACCACGGTTGGATTCGCAACTCCATGGTCCATCGACCATCTCGACGGCGAAAAGTGCATTGCGGCGAGCCCGCGGAAAATCCGTAGGGCGTCATCCTATATTCCCATCGCTTCGGGATGCATTCCCGATGATGATGACGACGGCCGGCGGGAAGGAATACAGTGCGCGTTTTACTCGCAGGGAAGACGAATGAAGCCGACTCAAGCTCTGATCATCGCCGCCGGGATGGCCGCGGTGTTCCTGTCGCCGGTCGCCTTCTCCGACCAGCTTGCCGACATACGCAAGAAAGGCGAGCTGGTCTGCGGCGTGCTCGGCACCGACGAGCCCATGAGCTTCATCGATCCAGCGACCCGCACCCTGGTCGGCTATGACGTCGACCTGTGCCAGGTCGTGGCCAGGAAAATCGGCGTGCCCGCCAAAGTGAAGCAGCTCGCCGTCGCGGCCCGCATTCCCGAATTGCAGCAGGGGCGCGTGGACATCCTCTCCGCCACGCTCACGCACACCAAGGAACGCGAAGCCGTGGTCGATTTCTCGCTGCACACGTTCATCACCGGGCAGAAAGTCATGGTGAGGCGCGACAGCGGCATCGCCAAGTTGGCGCAGCTGGCTGGCAAGAAAGTGGTGACGGTCAAGGGCGGCACGCAGGAACCGAACATGCGCAAGGCCGTGCCCACCGTCGACGTCGTGACCTTCGAGACCGCCCCGCAGGCATTCGTAGCCCTGCAACAGCGCAAGGCCATCGGCTTCGTCAACGACGAGGTGTCCCTGTTCGACGCCTACGGCAAGCTCGGCGCCGCGCAGAAGGATTACGTGGTGCTGCCGGAGAGCATCAGCGTCGAAGCAATTGCGCTGGGACTGCGTAAGAACGAGCCGGCGTTGAAGACGCTGGTGAACGATGCCTTGCGTGAACTGGAAGCTTCCGGCGCGGCCGAGAAGCTGTTCTTCAAATGGTTCGGGCCGAACTCGCGGCTCAAGTACGGCCAGCGCAGTTTCAAGATCGATTCCGATCGGATCTAGTTCGTCGCGGTGCCGAATTTCGATCTCGCCGCGGTCCTGACCGACGAGTTTCGCGGCTGGCTGCTCGACGGCTTCCTGCTATCCATCGAGCTCACCGCGATCACCTGGCTGATAGCTCTGCCGCTGGCGACTTTCATCGCGCTGTGTCGGCTGTCGTCCGTCAGAGTGGCGCGCGGGCTCGGCTTCGCGCTGGTGGAAGGTTTCCGTAACATCCCCTTGCTGGTGCAGTTACTGTTTTGGTACTTCGCTGTACCCGAATTGTTACCGGAAGCGCTGCGCAGCTGGCTGTACGAGCACGACGCCGAAATCGTTTGCGCCGTCGCCGGGCTGACGTTCTACACCGCAGCGTTCATGGCAGAAGACATTCGCAGCGGCATCCGCGCCGTCCCGGTTACGCAGCTCGAAGCGGCGCGGGCGCTGGGATTCAGCTTTCTCGCCAGCATGCGACGCATCGTGTTGCCGCAGGCGGTGCGCATCATCGTGCCGCCACTGATTTCCCAGACGCTCAATCTCTGGAAGAACACCAGCATCGCCACCGTCATCGGTACAGCAGAGCTCATGTACCAGGCGCAGCGCGTCGAGACGGCCAGCTTCCGCGGCGTCGAGACTTTCACGGTCGTCACGCTGGCTTACCTTGCCGTGTCGCTGCTCATCACGGCGCTGTCGGTCTGGTTCCAGCGGCGCTTTCCGGTGCGCGCGCCATGATCGACATCATCGATACCTACTGGCTGTATTTCCTGGTCGGCCAATATCCCGACGGTCCGCTCGGTGGGCTGGTGCTCACGTTGCTGCTGGGGTTCACTGCCGTGGTGCTCGCGTTGCCGCTCGGCGTGCTGCTCGGCCTCGCTCGCGTGAGCGTTCGACGCTGGTTACGGTGGCCCGTGACTGCACTCGTCTACGTCGTGCGTGGGACGCCGTTGTTGATGGTCGTGTTCTGGGCGTACTTCTTCCTGCCGAGCGTCACGGGCCACAAGACGAACCAGTTCACCACCATGCTGGCCGCCCTGGTGTTCTTCAACGGCGCGTATCTGGCCGAAATCGTCCGTGCCGGCATCCAGGGCATCGCCAAGGGACAGATGGAGTGTGCAAGATCGCTCGGCCTGAACTACACGCAAGCGATGCGCTATATCATCCTGCCCCAGGCGGCGCGCAACATGCTCCCCTCGCTGGTCAACCAGTTCGTCACCACGATCAAGGAGACTTCGCTGGGTTACATCATCGGGCTCGCGGAACTGTCGTTCGTCGCCTCGCAGATCAATACGCAGTTGCTCACCCGGCCGGTCGCCGTGTTCGGCACACTGGCGCTCGCCTATTTCATTCTTTGCTTCGGGTTGTCGCGCATCGCGTATTACCTCGAAGTCCGTCGCAGCCGTGTCGCCACATGATCGAATTCCGCAAGGTCAACAAATACTACGGCAGCTACCACGCGCTGATCGACGTCGATGAAAACATCGCCCGCGGCGAAGTCGTGGTGGTGTGCGGGCCGTCGGGCTCGGGCAAATCGACGTTGATCCGCACCATCAACCGGCTGGAGTCGATCGACAGCGGCGCGATCCTTCTCGATGGCCAGGACATCCATCGCCCTGGCATCGACCTGGATCGATTTCGCTCCGGCATCGGTTTTCTGTTTCAGCAATTCAACCTGTTCCCGCATCTGAACGTGATCGAGAACTGCACGCTGGCGCCGGTGCATCTGCGTGGCCTGACTCCCGCGCAGGCACGGGACGAGGCGCTGGTTTTGTTGGAGCGAGTGGGTCTCGCCGACAAGGCGAATGCTTATCCCGCGCAGCTGTCGGGAGGCCAGCAGCAACGGGTTGCCATCGCGCGGGCACTGGCGATGCAACCGCCGTTGATGTTGTTCGACGAGCCGACGAGCGCGCTCGACCCGGAAATGGTCGGCGAGGTGTTGCTGGTCATACGCGATCTTGCGCACAAGGGAATGACGCTGGTGTGCGTCACGCATGAGATGGGGTTTGCTCGAGAAGTGGCGGATAGGATCCTGTTCATGGATCAAGGCGCGATCCTGGAACGTGCGACACCGGACGATTTTTTCAATCGGCCGCAGCATCCGCGGGCACAGCAGTTCCTCGCCGACATACGATCGCCGTTTTCTTAATCTCCACCTCTCCCCTTGTGGGCTCCTTGTGGGAGAGGTAGAGAGACTAAGAGCCGCTCAGGTAAACCCGATCATCCGTCCCGCCAGGCCGATTCCAAACCATGTCACCAGCGACAACGCCACCGTCGCCCTGACGAATGCGGGACTGGGCGACTCCGCCTTCGCGACTTTCCGGAACACCGTGAACTGCACCAGCACGGCGACGACGAACAGCAGCATCTTCAGCTCGAACGCGAACTTGTAGAAATATAGCTTGGGGCTCGACACGAACATCAACGTGCCGCTGACCACCGCAAGCGCAAGGCCGATCCAGAGCAGTCGACTCGCATCGGCAATCACATCCGCCACCGGCTGGTGTTTCAGGATCACGCCGAGCAGCCGCAGGCTCATCAGCACCAATGCCGCGAGCAGCAGGATGAAGCCTATGACGTGCACCACCTGTAACGCGGCGCCGACCAGGTGATCGGATTTGCTGATCGCATGGGCGACAGCGCTGTTCTGAATGACAGTGAGTACATCGGAGATCGACATGATCACGACCACGCCGGCAGGTATGGAATCAGCCGTCCCGAAATGATCACCAAGGTCCACAGGGTGAGCGATGCAAAGCCCGCGTACCTCACACTGGACGGCAGCACAGCGCGATTCTCTTTGACCTCGGGCCGTCGCGCGATGACGAATTCGAAGTAGAGCGCGTTGATACCGGCGAGCGCGAGGAACACCAGCTTGAACGCGAACGCGGGACTCGATACCAGCACCGTCGCTTCGGCAAGGAACAGCAGGCCGCCCGAGATGAAGATGGCGATGAAGCCGCCGAGCACCCACGGCCGCAACTGGTGCAGTACGTCGGTCAACGGAATCTTCTTGAACAACACGCCCATCAGGCGCAGGTCGGTGAAGAACAGCAGGCCCACCGCCACCGACAAGCCGATGAGATGAATGCCTTCGATGATGGGAAATGCGAGACTGGATTCGGCGATCGCCGTTCCCAGCGATGTCTGTTCGATACGTTCGGCAAGGGCGAGCAGGCTGGACATGCGGTACTTCATCCCCGCGGTTACGGCGCGGTTACGTTTTTGAGCGGCATTTTGCGCCGTTGAATTCGAGTGCGGGCATGCTAACAACGGCCACGGTGACATGTGGGTCAGGGCTCATCACACCTGCGCATGTGCTGATGCCTTATCCCGCGTTGTACCTCAGCGTGACGCCGCAGATACTCGCTGCGTCCTCACTCACGAATCGTTGCCATCGCCAGAACCATGCTCGCTCATCCGGATTCGCCATCGACCCACTCGTCGCCAGACTCCGCTGCAGGCCGGGACGCGATCTGTAACGATCCGAAATCCCGCGCATTACTAGAGCAAATCGCCTGTGTGGCGCCGTCGCTCGCGCCGGTATTGATCGTCGGTGAAACCGGGACGGGCAAGGAATTGGTGGCGCGTCATCTGCACGAGCAGAGCGGACGCAGAGGCGCTTTCGTCGCGGTGAATTGCGGCGCGTTGTCGCAATCGCTCGCCGAGGCGGAATTGTTTGGGCACCAGGCCGGCTCATTCACCGGTGCAAGCGAGACGCGCGCCGGATGGTTCGAGACAGCCAATGGCGGCACCCTGTTTCTCGATGAGATCGGCGACCTGCCGGCCGCGTTGCAAGTGAAACTGCTGCGCGTGTTGCAGGAACGCGAGGTGGTGCGAGTCGGATCGCGTAAAGCGATTCCGCTGGATGTGAGACTGGTGGCGGCCACCAATGTAGATCTCGCCCAGGCGGTGAGCGCCGGTCGCTTCCGTCTGGATCTCTATTATCGTCTCAACGTCGTCACGCTGGCGCTGCCGGCGCTACGCGATCGTCGCGGAGACATCCTGCCCCTGGCGGGTCACTTCCTGCGCGTCTACAGCGAACGCCTGCAGATCGATGTGCCGTCGCTCCTGCCCGAGACCGCACGGGTGCTGCACGACTATCCCTGGCCGGGCAATATTCGCGAACTCGAAAACGTCATTCATTGCGCGTTGCTCGTGGCTCGCGATGGAGCGATCAAGCCGCAGAACCTACGCTACTCGGCCATGCCGCAGAGTCCCGGCAGCAGCGTGGCGAATGACACTCCGCTCGACATCGTCGCCTCGCAACTCGATCGCCTGTTCGCCACGCCGCCGACGCAGTTGTATCAATCGCTCGAAGACCTCATCGTGCGTCGAGCGTTCTCCTACTGCGGCAGCAACCAGGTGCAGACAGCGAAGATGCTGGGCATCTCGCGCAACGTCGTGCGCACGCTGCTGAAGCGGCTCGGCGTTATCAGTAACGAGAGCACGCCGGAAGACTACGGCGATCTTGGCGTCGTCGCCGGATCGGATGTGCTGAGACACGCGGTGAACTGAAGCGGCAGACTGGGTCTGCCGCTGCGTCGTTACTTCGCCGCTGCCTGCGCAGTCGCGCCGGCCTGTTCGGTCTCGGCCACTTTCGGCACCTTCGGCGCGATCTTGGTTATCGCCCCGCCCTCGGCTTCGTAGTTCTGCACGCCAATGCGGCCCGCCACTTTGAAGCCCTTCGCGGTAAGCAGATCGCCTGCTTTGCCGGCGCGTGCCGAATGGTTGGACACGACGACGACTTCACGCTCTTTGGGAATCCATGCAAGGCTCTTTTCGAGATCCTTGAGCTGCACGCTCAGGTACACGGGAAATCCGCCGATGGCGGTGACTTCGTCGGGCTGGCGTACGTCGAGGATGAGGAGACGTTCGGGCTGTGCGGCCAGCTTGTCGAACTCGGCGCGCGTGAGAATGTGGGTCTTGGGTTCGGGGCCCTTGGCGACGCCGGCTTTCGCAGGCTCCTGCGCAATCGCCAGCGAGCCGGAGAGGCCGAGCGCAACGATGAGCGCTGCTTTCAGAGAGGTGGAAGATTGCATCGAATTTGTGCCCGCGGAGTTGAGGATGACTCTGGGGGTAAAGCAGCTTGCGTGCCATCGGCCGGTGTAAGGATTTGAATTCGCGGCCGGCGGGTGATGGGCCAGCGAGATGGATGCTGCAAAACAAGCGCTTGCGAATTCTTCGTAGACGAAAATGAATTCACCCACGGTGAATCGAGGTGCATGTATCGACTGCGAGCACTGTTGGAAACGCAGCAGATCGCGGCGGGAGTGGGTGAGTAACAACCACCTCCGTATTTGCGTCGCGAAGTAAGAGCGCGGACGCGCCAGAGGGTACACCGGTCATTCGCGGTGACCGATGATTGTCCCGCCACGCCGATTCGAAATCCGCAGCCCTCTGTTTTCCGCCGCCTCAGGCCGGCTGAACATCCAACTCCGGCGGAGAATTCGATGCGCCCTTGAGCGAGATGCCATGCATCCCCGCTTTGTTACGGATGGCCGACTCGGTCCGCTTCATCGCCATCGCAATCTGTTTCGCAGGGAGGCCTTCGCCGGCGAGTTTTCGCAAGGTTCGGATCTGGTCGCTCGACCAGCTGTTGCCGGCGGCCGGCAGGAGAAAATTCGATCGCATCGGGTTAGATCATCGCAGTGGGTCAAGAAGCCTGTCGTTCGGTGCGCAAAGTCTCGGTACTATTTCACGCTCGCATTCTTCGCGATCGTGATCCACTCCCTGTGGATCGAGTTGTAGTGGCGTCCTGCCGTCCTGCTTTCAGTCAGTATCCGTTTGAACAGCGGCGCAGCTTTATCGCTTTCGCCACCGTTCTTCAGCATCATGCCAAGCCTGCATGCGGGTTCGGGTCCCGGGTAGTAGTTGCACAGCGATTCGTATTCTTCGATCGCTTCCGCCGTGCGCCCGAGCTGCTCGAGGGCCCGTGCATAGAGCAGGTGCCCGTCGGCTGAGGTGTGAGAAGGGTTCTTCTCTTTCAGCTCGTCCAGAGTATTCACCACCGCAGCGAATTCACCAAGCCCGAATTGCGCCTGGGCCAATCCAAACATCAATGCGGGATCGTCCGCATGCAGGCCGCGCAAGGAGCGCTGGTACATCTCCTTCGCTTCGGCGTACTTCTGCTTCCTCAGTAATTCGCCGGCGAGCAGCATCGCATTCTGCACGGTGTCGGCAACCGCGAGATTGTCTGAAGCGGCGCGCAAATCCCTGTTCGGATCGATGACGCGCGAAAGATTGCGGCGTGCGGCCCTTGCGCTGCGGCTGCCGGTCCATTCCGGTAGCAGCTCCACGATGACATAAGCGGCAGTGCCTACCAGCGGCGCGAACAACAGGATGAAAATCCAGGTCGTGTTGCGTCCGGTCTTCAGCACGTGGATGACGAGGGCAAGCTGCACGACGATCGAAACGATGAAAAGCGGCATTCCGTGTCCTCCGTGCTGACGAAATTGCCCTCAGGCGACCGCCGCGAGGTTGTCCGTAAATCTAGCGCAGTGCAGTACCCGCTGACCAGAAGCCCGTCATCGCTTCGACGACTTTTTTCGCAGCCTGACCCGCGCTTCTTCAGCGAATGGCCGCGGAGGGGTAACCCGGCCCGCGCACGACCTGGCCTGGCGTCGCCCCGGTGTGCGCACCGTCTTTCAGCACCTGTACGCCATTGACGAATACATGCACCACTCCGGTGGCGTATTGGTGTGGCTTCTCGAACGTCGCGTGGTCGGCGATGGTGGCGGGATCGAACACGACGAGATCGGCGTAGCAGCCGGCGTCGAGGCAACCGCGATTTTTGAGTTTGAAGTTCTCGGCGGGCAGGCGCGTCAGTCGGCGGATGGCCTGCGCCAACGTCGTGACTTTTTCATCGCGCACATAGCGGCCGAGAAAACGCGCGACGTTGCCATAGGCGCGCGGATGGGAATTGCTCTTCAGGAAAATTCCTTCGGTGGCGGGAGCGCCAGCGTCCGATCCAAGACTGACCCAGGGTTGGGCCAGGCCGAGTTTCACGTTGTCCTCGGACATCACGAAATAAGCAGTGCCGATGCGCGAGCGATCCTCGATCACCAGGTCGATGGCGGCGTCTTCGGGCGAGACTCCGCGCATCTTTGCGACCTCGGCGAGCGACTTGCCGGTGAGCGGTTTGAGCTTGTCGTTCTTGAACCCGATCAGCAGCACGCGCTCCGCCGAACCCGCAGCGAGATACAGGCTCTCCCATTCGCGACTCGGGGTGCGCATCTCTTTAACGACCCGCTGGCGGATCTCCGGCTGTTTCAGGCGTCCGATCCAGGCATCGAGTCCGCCTTCCTGCACCCATGTCGGCATGGCTGCGTCGAGCCCAGTGGCGCCGGCCGTATAGCTGTACATGTTCGCCGAGATGCTCAAACCCGACGCACGCGCAGCTTCGATGCGAGCGATGGCTTCGCGCATCTTAGGCCAGTTCTTCTGGCCGGCGGCCTTGAGATGATAGACCTCGCCGTGCACCTTGGCCGCGCGTGCGATCTGTATGAGTTCGTCGAGTGCCTCGGTGAACCGGTCGCCTTCGCTGCGCAGGTGGGAAATGTAGGCGCCGCCGAACTCGCCGGCCGCGCTGGCCAGCGCAATCAGCTCATCAGTCTTCGCGTACGACGCCGGCGCATAGATCAAAGAACTGCCGACACCGAGCGCGCCTTCCCTCATCGCCTGCCGCACCAGTTCCTGCATGCGCCGGAGTTCTTCCGGCGTGGGCGGGCGATTCGCGAAACCCAATTCGTGAGCGCGGATCGTGGTGGCGCCAACAAACGATGCGACGTTGGGCGAAATGCCTTTCTTCTGCAGGAATTCGAGATAGCCGCCGAGCGTGGTCCAGGTCACGTCGTAGCGGATGTCGCCCTGCTTCTCGATCATTTCCTTGCGGACGACGTCGTTTACCGGCCCGCCCGATTCACCTTCGCCGAAAATCTCCAGCGTCACGCCCTGCTCGATGTCGCTCATGGCGCGACCGTCCTGGATCAGCGTGTCGGTGGCCCAGGACAGGCTGTTGATGAACCCTGGTGCGATTGCGAGCCCTTTCGCGTCGACCTCACGAGTCGCGGTGAAGTCCTTCAATGCACCGGTAGCGATGACCTTGCCATCGCGGACCGCGACCCCGCCTTTGCTGGGAACGCCGCCGGCGCCATCGTAGATTGTGCCGTTACGGACAATGAGATCGACTCGCTCGACGGCGGCTGCGTCTCGCCCAACGGCGAAGCATAGAACCAGGGAGATGGGCAGCAGCCAACTGAAATTCATGGACGACCTCTAGGTTCTGAAGAGTCTCTCGCAAAGGGCGCAAAGCTCGCCAAGGTAAGATAACTATGCGGCGGCGTCTCGGATCCGAACTCTGACCTTATTCCTTTTCTGCTCAGCGCGCTCGGCGTGCTCCGCGAGAGATATCTTGTTCCGTTTCAGCTTCACGACGCGGCCTGCCGAGTGCGGCATTGTCCGGAATATCTCTCGCGGAGCACGCCGAGCACGCTGAGCAGAAAGAGAGATGATAATTGGCAGGAGTCGGATCCGAGCATTCTTCATCCTAACTTTGCGAGCTTTGCGCCCTTTGCGAGAAACTCCGCTTCCGCATCCAGAATTAGATGCAATTCCCACGCGCCGTGTCGGGTGGGGATTCATCGGCCTCTATGCGCTCGCGTACGCCGGCACCTGGCTCGCGTTGCTCACGCCCATCGTGGTGACACTTGCCCTGCGCGTCCAGCAACTCACGCCGGATCGGGCTGCACAGAATCTATCGATCGTTCTTGCGATCGGCGCGACCTGCGCATTACTCGCGGGGCCGGTGTTCGGGCGCTTGAGCGATCGCACGACATCGGGTTTCGGCATGCGGCGTCCATGGATGGCCGGCGGCATCGTGTGCGGCTTCATCGCATTGGCCATGGTCGCCACCGCCACGTCCATTGCGGCCATCCTGGTCGGCTGGTGTCTCGCGCAACTGGCATTCAATGCAGTGCTCGCGAGCATCGTGGCACTGCTTCCCGACCAGGTTCCGCCGGCACAGCGCGGCACAGTGTCAGGCGTGCTCGGCATGTGCATGCCGGTCGGACAGCTCGCCGGCACGAGCCTCGTGCATGCGACATCGCATTCCCTGCTGCTGTCTTTCATGCTGCCCGCGAGCATCGGCCTTGCGACTGTGATGCTGCTCGTCGTGAGCCTCGCCGATCGCCGGTTGCCCCCAGGAACTATCGTCGCCCAGCCGCCGCTCCGACAATTGTTAGCATCGTTCCGCGTGAATCCACGTGAGCACGCGGATTTCAGCTGGGCATGGCTGAGTCGTTTTCTGTTCGGCGTGGGCAGCGCCTTCGTCAACACTTACCAGCCGTTCTATCTCATCGACAAACTCGGCCGCACGCCCGCCGAAGTGCCGTTGCTGATTTTTCAATCGACGCTGGTGCAGGCGAGCCTGATAGTCGTCTGCAGCGCACTGAGCGGCAAGCTGTCGGACCTGCTGGGGCGGCGCAAGGTGTTCGTGCTCCTCGGCGCGCTCATCTACATGGTCGGGCTGTGGACGATCGCGGCGGCGGCTTCGTACGCCATGTTTCTCGCCGGCATGGTCGTCATCGGCATCGGCTACGGCGCGTACTTCGCGGTGGACCTGGCGCTGGTGAGCGAAGTGCTACCCGACCAGCAGCGCGATGCCGCGAAGGACTTGGGCATTCTCAATATCGCCAACGCGCTGCCCCAGGTGCTCGCGCCGTGCATGGGCACTGCCATCCTGTTCCTCGCCGACGGCAGCTATACCTGGCTGTACTTCGCGGCCAGCACCGTTGCCCTCGCCAGCGCGTGCACCATCCTGCCCGTCAAGTCCGTTCGCTGACCGCCCCGCCTGTTGATTGATCCACCGTCGCGGAGTTTGCGCTCTTGCGGCGCAATAGTTGCTGAGGCCTGCGCGATTCCCGCGGCATGAGGTCTCATCTGGCACATTTGTACCAACGGTGTCTTTGCGGTTTTTCCAGGCATTTTCCCGCGACCTGGCAATTACTGCCGATAGGACCATTTGACACCGTTGTCTTTGGGCAGTAACCATATCGGCATCGTTCGGCAAAGGGCGCCACGCAGATGGCGCTGCCCGATCGAATAAAGAGTCGAACAAAAGATAGCCAAGGGGGCATACATGAGTTCTTCCAGATCCAGATCTCTAGTCCTGGCCGTGTCCGCGATACTCGCCAGCGCATCGACATCCGCATGGAGCGCCGAAACGAAATCTTCCGGGGCCGTGCTCGAGGAAGTGATCGTCACCGTCGAACGCGTGCAGCAGACGCTGCAGAGCTACGAAGGTACGGCCGCGGTGGTATCGCAATCGTCACTGGATTCGCTGGGCGTCACCGACCTGGTGGACCTGCCGGCGCTGGTGCCGGGCCTGGAAATCACCAACTACGAAGGCAACAGCGAAATCTACATTCGCGGCATCGGCAGCAACGCCAACACCGAACTGGGCGATCCCGCCATCGCCACTCACCTGGATGACGTGTATGTCGCGCGGCCCCGCGGGCTAGGCGTGGCCTTCTTCGATCTGGAACGCGTCGAAGTGAACGTCGGCCCGCAGGGCACAGTCCGCGGGCGCAATGCATTGGGTGGCTCGATCAATATCGTGTCGCGCAAGCCCAAGCTCGGCGACTTCTCCGGTTATGCGGAAGCCTCGGTAGGCAACTACGACCAGAAGGAAGTTCGCGGCGCACTCAACATACCGCTGGGACCGATCGCTGCCGGACGAGTCGCTGTCTACACGGCGACGCACGACGAATACGTGAAGAACACCGGCCCGCTGACCAACCTGCTGGGTTGGGAGTCGCAGGACGATATCGGCGCGCGGGCGCATTTCCTGCTCGAGCCTTCCGATCGATGGTCGGTGCTCTTCTCGGGCGATTATCTGAATTCGCGGGGCACCGGCTCGCGCGGCGTCGAAATGGAGAATGCTTCGCTGAGCGGCATCGAGTTCAATTCCATCGACGATCCCCGTCGCATCAACCAGGCGGGTTTCAGCCCGGTGCAGGACACCGTCAACTGGGGCGCGACCTTGAACACGACGTACCGCACCGACCTGCTGAACGTGCAGTACATCGGCGGCTATCGCCGGCTGAACTACACCAACAGCCTGTCCAACAACGGCCGCAACTTCGATTTCGCCGGCGACGAAGCGATGATCGCCTCGCGCGCCAACATCAGTCCGGAGCTGGCCCAGGAATATGCCAACGAACGCTACTACGGCAGCTTCGGCGCGTTGATCTGGGATGCGGTCTCCGAGAGCCGCACGCACGAACTGCGCTTCACCTCGCCGGATACCTGGGACAAAGCGGTGACCTGGGCCGTGGGCCTCTACCATTTCAAGGAAGAGCAGGAAGTCTTCCTCGGCATCCCGCTCGACTACGGCGACCTGCCCTATCTCGAATTCAACCAGGGCAAGGTCACCGGCGAATCGAAATCCGCTTATGCGGACATCACATTGGCCGTCACCGATCGACTGCGTATCACCGGCGGCGCGCGCTATTCGGAAGAGAGCAAGGAGCGACAGGGTTTCAACTTCATCGCCGGCTTCGACACGGGCGGCGTAGCGATCCGCACGGGCACGCCGGGCTTTCGCATGACCGGCCGCAATCGCAGGCTGACGAATCCCGATGCGGATGGCGATGGCGTACCCAACACCACTGCCGACATCGCGGCCCTGTATCGCGCCGGCATCGCGTCCTTCGGCATCAACGATACTTTGGACACATTCCTCGCCGGCGGTTGCGTGCAGGCGAGCCAGTTCGGCGGCACCTGCGCCAACTACCAGGGCCTGAAGGCATCGTTCGGCGGCGGCACCAGCCAGTTCGGTGAGAACTCGGACAACTACGTCGACTGGCGCGTGCGCATCGGCTTCGACCTGACCGATGACAACCTGCTGTACCTGCTGGTGGCCACGGGCAACAAGGCGCCGAGCTTCAACGACACCGTGGACCTGGATACGACCTCGGGCGAAAACCTGTACACGCCGCCGGTGGGTCCGGAAAAGAACACCATGTACGAGATCGGCTCGAAGAACCAATTCGACGTCGGCGGCAACTCGCTGGTGTTCAACGCATCGGCCTACTACCTCAAGTACACCGACCAGGTGTTCAGCACGCTGGTGGGCATCCAGCTGCTCGACAACGATCCGAGCAACGACATCGGTTGCAACGACAGCGATCCGAACACGCAATGCTCCGGCGTCACTCTCAACCAGAACGTCGGCGAGTCGCGCAACATGGGCATCCAGCTCGACACTGCCTACAAGTTCGGTCCGCAGATGAACGTCGGCGCCACGCTGCTGTGGCAGGACACCAAGTACGACGATGGATCGGTCGTCACCGACAATCGCCGCAGCACTCCGAGCGGCAGCGGCAGCTTGCTGGTCGACCTCGGCGGCAACGAGCTGCCGCGCACTCCGCCGCTGACTTTCAACCTGCGGCTCGGCCAGGATATCGATGTCGCGAGCGGCACGGTCGACTGGGTAGTGTCGGGCACCTACAAGAGTTCGTACTACCTGACTGCCTTCAACGGCGGCGCGGGTGAAGAAGGCGCTCGCACGGTGACCGCAGTCGATGGCAAGGGCGTCGCGACCGGCTTCGGCGCCGACCTGTTACGGCTGCACGATGAAGTCGATGGCTACGCGCATCTCGACCTCGGCGTGGGTTACACGCATGGCGACGGCAACGTGCGCGTGGAAGGCTTCGTCAACAACGTAACCGACGAAGCGCATGCGACCCAGGCAAGCATCGACAGCGGCTCGCAGGAATTCGTGTTCAACCCGCCGCGTACGTTTGGTGTGAGAATGCGTGTGAACTTCTGATACTTTTTCAAAGCGCGCGGCGACCGGCTTCCATCCCCCCTCCCCAGGAGGCCGGCTCGCCGCGCGGTCTTTTCCATCGTGCAAGGAACCCTCATGAGAAAGCCGGTGACCGCGGACCTGTTGCGTTGTTCGATCGTTTCGATTCTTGGTGTCGGCCTGCTCGCGGGCTGCCAACAGAAGCGCGAGGCTGTTGTGCAGCCAGCGAGTACGGAAGCGGCGAAGCCTGCACCCGTGGCATGGCCACGCATCGCGAGCGAGGTGAAGTCCGATCCCCGGATCGAAGCGCGCATCGCGGACATCCTGGCGAAGATGACGCTCGAACAGAAAATCGCGCAGATGGTGCAACCGGAAATCCGCGACGTCACGCCCGAAGACATGCGCAAGTATCACTTCGGCTCCATCCTCAACGGCGGGGGCGCTTATCCAGGCAACAAGCGCAACGCCAGCGTGGCCGATTGGGTCGCGCTCGCGGATCGCTTCTACGCGGCTTCGATGGACACCTCGCTGAACAACGTCGCCATTCCCATGATCTGGGGCACGGACGCGGTCCATGGCCACAACAATGTCATCGGCGCCACCCTGTTCCCGCATAACATTGCACTGGGCGCCACGCGCGATGCGGATCTAATCGAGAAGATCGGCGAGATCACGGCGAAAGAAGTCTCGGTCACCGGCATCGACTGGACGTTCGCGCCGACGCTGGCCGTGGTTCGCGACGATCACTGGGGTCGCACCTACGAAGGCTATTCGGAAGATCCCGAGATCGTGCGCAACTTTGCGGGCCGAATGGTTCGCGGGCTGCAAGGCGCCGCGGGTACGGCGACGTTCCTGGATACGTCGCACATCGTCGCGACGGCCAAGCATTTCATCGGCGATGGCGGCACGGATCACGGCGTCGACCGCGGCAATACTGCGGTTTCCGAACAGCAGTTACTGGATATCCACGGGCAGGGGTACATCACAGCGCTGACCGCAGGCGCGCAGACCGTGATGGTCTCGTACAACATGTGGCAGGGATTGAAACTGCATGGCCAGCAGTACCTGCTCAACGACGTGCTCAAGCAGCAGATGGGCTTCGACGGCCTGCTGGTCACCGACTGGGATGGCATCGATGAAGTGCAGGGCTGTTCGAAGGACAAGTGCCCGCAGGCCATCAATGCAGGCATCGACCTGTTCATGGTGCCCACGCAATGGAAGTCCTTCATCGTCAACACGCTCGAACAAGTGAACGCCGGAGACATTCCCGTATCGCGCATCGACGATGCAGTCACTCGCATCCTGCGCGTCAAGTTGCGTGCTGGACTGTTCGAGAAAGGCAAGCCTTCGAGCCGGCCGTTGTCGGGCAAGCGCGAACTGCTGGGTAATCCGGCGCATCGCGAAGTGGCGCGACAGGCGGTTCGCGAATCGCTGGTGCTGCTCAAGAATCGCAACAACCTGTTGCCACTGAAGCGCGGCATCAACGTCCTGGTCGCAGGCGACGGCGCCGACAACATCGGCAAGCAGAGCGGCGGCTGGACCATCACCTGGCAGGGAACGGACACCACCAACGCTGAATTTCCCGGCGCGACATCGATCTTCGCGGGTATTCGCAAGACCGTGACTGCCGCGGGCGGTACGGCGACATTGAGTGTCGATGGCAGCTTCACCGGCAAGCCCGACGCCGCCATCGTGGTGTTCGGTGAGAACCCGTATGCCGAATGGCACGGCAACATCAAGTCGCTCGATTACCAGGGTGCGGACGGCGCGGACGCGGCGTTGTTGAAGAAGCTCAAGGATGCGGGAATTCCGGTGGTCGCGGTGTTCCTCACCGGCCGGCCGTTGTGGATCAATCCGGAATTGAATGCGTCGGATGCGTTTGTCGTCGCGTGGTGGCCGGGCACCGAGGGTGGCGGCGTCGCCGAAGTATTGTTCCGCGACGAGCAGGATGCGGTGAGGCAGGACTTCGTCGGCAAGCTGTCCTACTCATGGCCGCGCCATGCCGACCAGTCGCCGTTGAATCGCAACGATGCCAGCTACGATCCGTTGTTCCCATACGGTTACGGGCTGACGTATGCGGACAAGGCAACGGCGGATGCGGCGGACGCGCCCATTCCCTGACCTTCCCGGCGCCGGCAGAAAGCCCGTACACTCGCAGGGAGCTGCCGGCGCCTTTTAGAAATCACCATGGCCAATGCCACGATCCGCGATGTCGCGGCACAAGCACGCGTCTCCATCAAGACGGTCTCGCGCGTCATCAACAACGTATCGACCGTCAAGGCACACACCCGCGAACGGGTGATGAAGGTCATCCGCAAGCTCGACTACCACCCCAATCCGTCGGCACGCAGCCTGGGCGGCAGTCGCTCGTACCTGATCGGCCTGCTGTACGACTTGTCGTGCGACTACTATGCGACGAGCGTGCTCGCCGGTGTCATCGAGACCTGCCGCGCAGCGCACTACCAGGTGGTCATGCATCCGTGCGACTACCGCTCGCCGACGCTGGCCGAAGAAATCCTGCGCAACATCCGGACTTCGCATGCCGATGGCGTCATCGTCACACCGCCGTTGTCGGACCAGGACGCTCTCATCGCCGCGCTCGACAAGCAGCAGATTCCATACGTGCGGCTGGCGCCGGCAGAACATTCGGATTCGCAACGCAGTGTCTACACCAACGATCGTGAAAGCTGTGCTGCCATGACCGAGCAACTCGCCGCGCTCGGTCACGTTCGAATCGGCTTCGTCGTCGGCAATCCGGATCATGCGGCCATCGCGGATCGCTACAAGGGATACCAGGATGGCCTGCGCGCCTGCGGCCTGAAGCTGGATAAGAAATTGATCGCGCAGGGTTTCAACTCTTACGCATCGGGTGTGCAGGCTGGGAGGCAGTTGTTACAGGTGGCGGACGATAAACGGCCCACGGCGATTTTCGCGAGCAACGATGAGATGGCCGCGGGAGTACTGGCTGTCGCCCACAACATGGGATTGGCTGTGCCGGAGGATTTGTCGGTCGCCGGCTTCGACGATGTGCCGCTCGCGAGCCAGGTGTGGCCGGCGTTGACGACGATACGCCAGCCCATTCCCGCGATGGCGGCGCAGGCAGCGGAACTGTTGCTTCGTCAACTGAGAGGCGAAGTCGTGGAGGCTTCGCCGCATGTGATTGCGTCGTCACTGACGTTCCGGCAGTCCACCGGCCCTGCACGCAATCGTCGGCGCCCAAAAGTCGCCACTATCCCTCTTACCGCTCCCGTCGGCCGGGACAGGTAGAGAAAAAGCCGCTACCTTGCCCCTTCCCGAATGTTTGACGATACTGCCGGCGTCGTGCAGATTCGGCGGCGATTTTGTGGAGGGGAGCTGTGCGTTATCTCCTGGCGGCCTGGCTGCTGGCCGCATGCCTGTCTGCACCGCTGTCGGCAGCGGCGCAAACGGCATTCGCGGTGCAGCTGCTCGACGCTTCGGTGCCCGACCCGGCAGCGGCAAGCGTCACCGACGGCTCGCTGGATGCGCGCTTTCACACGTTCGATTTCCGTGAGGCGCGCCGGCGCCAGGCGCCGTTCTGGCTGAAACTGCAGTCGCTCGACGCCTTCGCTCCCGAAGCGGTCGCCACGCTCGACGTGCGCCGCGGCCGGCATCTCAAGGTTCAACTCTACGCCAAGCACGGCGGCCTCACCGTACCGCTGCGACGTGCGACGAGCATTCCAGGCTTTCGCGGCGTCCAGGATGCTGTGTTCATTCTTCCCGACGGACTGACGGCGGGCCAACTCATCTACGCCCGTGTCGACCCGAAAGGCGCCGGCACCGAAGAGCTGCGCTTCTCGACATCGACGCTGGACCACGACCTGCGCGACGCCGCCGAACATGCCCGCATGATTGCGATCACGTTCGGCGCCCTGATGGCGATGTCGCTGGCGGCGCTGCTGATCTGGTTCGTGCTCTCCGACAAGCTCATCCTGCTCTACGCAACCTTGTTCTCCTCGCAGGCCCTGTATGTCGCCTTCCTGTCCGGACAGGCCTTCGACTGGCCGCTGCTGCACTATGCGTTGCCGCTGGCCTCCTACACCTGGAACGTCATTGCCGCACTGAGCGGCGCCGTCGCCTGCCTGTTCGTGCGTGAGATCGCCGACCTGAAGCGCTTTTCGCCCCGCGTTTACACCATCTTCGGCATGCTGGCGGGCGCCTTCGTCCTGTTGGCGTTCGCCAATCTCGCGCAACGCATCGGGCTGGGCGAGCTGGTCGCCGCCTTCGGCAACATCATGTTCCTGGGCTCGGCGCTGTTCACTTTGATCGTCGCTTTCATGGCATGGCGACGGGAGAACCGCGCCGCCGGCTGGTTCCTGATCGCCTGGGGCCTGCTCGAAGCAGTCACCATCGCGACCTCGATCGCCTTGCTCGTGACGGATGCGGAGGATGCCGCGGGACTGCTCTATTACGGCTTGCCGTTGTCGATGGTCGCCGCAGCCATCCTCATCGCCCTGGGTGTTGCGGACCGGCTGCGGGAACAACGGCTGGCGCTGACGGATGCAGAGCGGCGGGCCCAGACCGACGCATTGACCGGCGTGCTGAATCGCCGTTCGCTGCTCGAACGCCTGCAGGCTGCCTGCTTTCGAGCCCGCACCCGCGGCTTGCCGATTGCGCTGCTGTTCATCGATCTCGACCATTTCAAGGAGATCAACGATACCTACGGCCATCCGGCCGGCGATGCCTGCCTGCGCGCCATCATCGGGCCTATCCAGGCCGAACTGCGTCAATCGGACGTGATCGGCCGTTACGGCGGCGAGGAATTCGTCGTCATCCTGAGCAGCGCCGATGCCGCCGCTGCCGAGCCTATCGCCGAACGCATTCGCAAAGGCGTGGCCGACATCCATGTCGAGGGCTACGGCAAGCCCATTCGCCTGACCTGCAGCATCGGCGTGGCCACCAGCGACACGCTGAACGTCTGGGATGAGCACCTGATCGCCCGCGCCGATGAAGCCGTCTATGCAGCGAAACGCTCGGGTCGCAACCGGGTGAAGTTCGCCATGCCGCTGGCTGCCTGAACGCTTGCGATCCCCCGCTTTGCCCTCATAGTGCGTCCTTCGTTGAATAAAGCGCCGGACGTCGAGAGGAAGCAATGATCGGTATCGGGGTGGATTTCGGTACATCGAACTCGACGGTTGCCTGGTTCGACGGCAAGCAGCTGCGTTATGTGCAGCTGGAAAAGAACGGGCCCATCATGCCCACCGCCATCCACCTGAATCGCAGTTACCAGGCGCTGACCGGCATCGATGCGGTCGAGCAGTACGTGGAAGAGAACCGTGCGCGGCTGGTCGAACTGGTGCCCGAAGTCATCGGCGTGCAGGCGACTTCGATCGGCGATGGCAGCGTTCGCGACGCCGATGGCGCGCCGGAGAATTCACGCAACGTCATCTATGGTCCGCTGGTGGATCGCGGATTGCCCGGTCGCCTGTTCCAAGGGTTGAAGCGATTGCTCGGCAATGCGCAGCTGGACCGACTGTGGGTGTTCGAACGCCCTTACCGCATCGTCGCGCTGATCACACCGATACTGCTGCGGATCCGCGAGAGCGTCGAACAGGCGACGCGCGCGAAACTCGAACGCGTACACATCGGCCGGCCGGTGAATTTCGAAGGCAGGGATCCGGGGCATAACGCCGTCGCCGTTGAGCGCATGGTCGAGGCCAGCGAACACGCGGGCTTGCGCAACGTGCGTTTCTATCCGGAGCCGGTCGCTGCAACGCTGAGTTACCTGTGGCAGGCGCAGCTCAAGACCAAGGGCGTGGTGCTCACCGTCGATTTCGGCGGCGGCACGCTCGACCTCAGCGTCATTCGTTACGACGGCTCGCGCTTCGATGTGCTCGCCACCGCCGGCACCGGCCTCGGCGGCGATCGCATCGACCAGCTCATTTTCAAGGAGCTGCTGTTTCCGTTGCTCGGCAAGGGCGAGTCGTGGTCGCGCATTGTCGATGGCCGCGAGATCGAAACGCCGTTTCCATTCGATGACTACGAGGAAGGCCTGCTCAACTGGGCGATCACCCACACGCTCAACCAGAATCAATACAAGTCGCGCCTGACCACGGCCATCGCCAATGGCGGCCCGGCGGCGGAGAAGTTCGAGCGGTTGAAAGACCTGATCAATTACAACTACAGCTACAACGTGTTCCGCGCCATCCGTGAGGCGAAGGCCGCGCTGTCGAGCGTAGAAGAGACGGTGCTCGATGTGCCGGAGTTGAATCTGCTGGTGCCGTTCACGCGGCGGGCGTTCGACACCATGCTCAAGGGAATGATGGTGAACATCGCGGAACTGATCGATGGGGTCCTCGCGGACGCCGGCCTTGGCTATGCGGATATCGATTTGGTGATTCGCACCGGCGGCTCGTCGCAGATCGTGGCAGTGAAGGATTTGCTGGAAGCATCGTTCCCGGGGAAGGTAACGGTGCACGACCCGTTTACGAGTGTGGCGGGCGGGTTGGCGGTGGCGAATTATTTTGGGTACGAGTGGTAGGCTTTGCTTCGCTTCGCCGGCTACGCGAAGCCACGACGACAGTCTTCTATACTACTGCGATGAACACCCGCTCCCTCTTCCCCACACTCGTCTACTCCGCTCCCATCCAACGTACCGACTGGCGCCCATTCAACAACGCGCTGCTGCGTGAATGCCAGCAACTACAGCTCGATGACGAAGCCGGCGTGAAGTGGTCGCGCAAGAATTATCCCGGCGGCTATACCTCGTACAACTCCGCCTCGCGCATGCACCAGATGTCGCCGACGTTCGCAGCGCTGGAAAGCAAACTGCAGCGGCATGTGAAAGCCTACGCGCGCTCGTTGGAATTCGACCTGGCGCAGCGGCCGCTGTCGATGACGGACTGCTGGGTCAACATCATGCCGCAAGGCGTAGTGCATGGACTGCACCTGCATCCGCTGTCGACCATCAGCGGCACTTACTACGTGCAGACTCCGAAAGGCGCGCCCGGCCTCAAGTTCGAAGATCCGCGACTCGACCGGTTCATGGCCGCGCCGCCGCGCCTGCCCGACAGCCGCCCCGAGAATAAGCCGTGGGTCATCTTTGCTGCGGCGGCCGGCACGGTGGTGCTGTTCGAAAGCTGGTTGCGACACGAGGTAGCGCCCAACCCGGTGCGCAGCGACCGCATCAGCATCAGCTTCAATTTCAATTGGTTCTGAGCATCAACGTCGATGACCCAGCAAGCGCGCGGGGAGAAATAGCAGCGCGGAGATGAAGGCGAATATCGCCTCGACGACGGCCCCTGCCAGCCGAAACGGCAACGCCAGCAACCAGAGCACCGGCAGCAGGAAGAGCGCCAGCAGTGCGATCGGCCACGCCACGCTCAGGAGCACCACCCAGACCACGACTGCCAGTAAAAAGTTCATCCCGCGCTCCTGTGAATTTTCAGTTCTGAGCATTGAGACGCAAAACCGGCGCGCAGGGTTGCAGGGCGGGGGTCGATCGCCGCTAGACTCGGGACCACCCCTGCTCCAGACCCGCCTGCAATACGTAAGCGTCATGACCAGCATCCACGCAGCCAGAGCGTTTCGCTTCAAGTCCATGCACGAACGGCCTCGCGCCTTCGTCATCGCCAATGCATGGGACGCGGGCGCGGCGAGAATGCTCGCGGGGCTGGGCTTCGACGCCATCGGCACATCCAGCGGCGCCTCCGCCGGCACGCTCGGGCGGCGCGATGGCCAGGTGAACCGCAAGGAAGCGCTGGCCCAGGCCCGCGCTATCGTGGACAGCGTCGAGCTGCCCGTGTCCGCCGATCTCGAAAAGGGTTTCGCCGACGCGCCCGAAGATGTCGCCATTACCATCCGCCTGGCGGCAGAAGCCGGGCTGGCGGGATGCTCGATCGAGGACGCCAGCGGCGACAGGGACCGACCGCTGTTCGACCTGGGTCTTGCGACCGAGCGGATTGCAGCAGCAGCCGAGGCCGCGCATGCACTGCCTCATCCATTCGTGCTGACGGCGCGCACCGAGAATTTCCTGGCCGGCAATCCCGATCTCGACGACACCATCCGGCGCCTGCAGGCCTACGAAAAAGCTGGCGCGGATGTGCTGTTCGCACCTGGCCTGCCGCATCTAGATGCGATCCGCACCGTGTGTGCTTCGCTGACCCGGCCGGTGAATTTCATGGTGGGCATCAAGGGACAATCGTTCACGGTTGCCGCGCTGGAAGGCGCCGGGGTACGTCGCATCAGCCTCGCCACCTCGCTCTATCGGGCTGCTATGACCGGACTGCTGCAGGCGGCGCGCGAAGTGCATGAACACGGGACCTTTTCTTACGTCGACCGCTCCATGACCACTGCGGAGCTGAATGGCTTCATGCGCAGATGACAAGATCTCTCGCAAAGGGCGCAAAGCCCGCGAAGTAGGCAGTAAAGGAATCGGATCCGGATCAGATCGGCCCTGATGGCCTTGGCGGGCTTTGCGCCCTTTGCGAGAAAATCTTCATCTCCCGGGTCAGTTCGATCGCGCCATCAACGCATGCGAGTGCAAGGCGCAGACACGATCGACCGATCCGTTCGTGTGCGTCTCATCGAACGAACTGCTGGGATAACCGCAGAAAAGCACGAAATCGTGGAAGCGGCCGAGTTCGTTCCACAGCTCCTCGAGTTCCAGCATCACGCCTGCCGACTGTCCATCCGCGACCAGGGCGACCATCTCGCCGAAAATTCGCACGGGTTTGCCGCTCGACGACGCCTGTCGCAGCAACAATCCGACACGATCGTGGAAGCGGCAGCGATTCAGCAAGCCATCGCAGAAGAACTGGCCGAGCAACGCTGCGGCGTCGACGGCTATGTATTGATAGGCAGATTCCAACTTCGCGACATTCAAGCCGCGAGCGGACAGGTTGAAGGCGAGGCGCTTGCGATGCTCGGGCGTTGCTATGACAACGCACACGTCGCCCGAGCGTATGCCGACATCCACGAAACGACTCACCGCATCGACGAGCTGGCCGTCTGCATCGAAGAACTGTACGAAATGATCTGCGGCGAGCACGGACGAATCCTGCGCAGTGGCGGTGGACGACGAGTCGACGAGGAGCGTGCGAGGCAAGGATAGTGTCCGCAGCGGCCGCGGCAAAGCGCTCATTGGACTATGGAAAAAACGGTTTGTGCGTATGGCATGACCGCAGAAAAGCACTGCTGGGAACCGCACTCCCGTGTACTGTGCCTCAGCGTTGCGAAACCAACTCCGCCATCTCCCGTGCGCGAGCATCGTCCCGAGACTCCAGGCCCGCGATCACGCCGCGCCGGTCCTGAACAGGACGGTTCTGACTGACTTTCCATTTACCTGCCAATGCCTGGACCGGGATTTCGATGCCGACGATGGCTCCCAGTAATCTGTCGATATAGTCAGGCGGTGCGTCGCCTACTCGCCATGGCAAAGGTTGCTGATTTTCGTGCTCCTCGGCGAGTCGCGAGACGAGATCTAGAATCCAGGCGGGATCTTCGATGGCGCGCGGCATGCCGTGAGCATGGACGACGGCGTAGTTCCATGTAGGCACGACTTTGCCGTGCTCCTGCTTGCTCGCGTACCACGAGGGAGAGATATAAGACTCCGCTCCCTGGAAGATCACCACCGACGGTTCGGTCGTGGAAAACGTTTTCCACACTGGATTAGCGCGCGCGACATGCCCCACCAGCGTGCCATGCGTTCCGCCCGCGGCCGACAGCAGGAACGGAATGTGATTGACCAGCAGGCCCGTCGACGCAAGCGTGACCCACGTGCCGAGCGGATGTGCCCTGATCAGCGAGTGCAGGACTTGACGATCGGTTTCTTCGAAATGCTTGGGGACGTACATGGAGTCTTAGTCCGATTTCCTCCCCCGGCGACCGGGGGAGGAAGGTAAGAACAGCGAGGGCCGCAGCGATCGCAGCAGTTCCGCGAGATCGCCGATCGGCCGCATGCCGTCAGCTAGTCATGGACTCGTCAACGACGCCTTGCGCGCCGCTTCGAACTCATCGCCCGGCACCCAGGTAGGCGTAGTCGCTGCATTCGCGATGTCGACGCCGACGAAGAAACCCAGCTGCGCGTCCTGGATCATGCCGTCGAAATTCCAGCTGTCGTTGATCTCATCCGAAGGCTGGTGATAGTTCTTCGCTTCGTTGTTCTCGCGCTGTTCCCGGCCCCAGCCCGCGGGCTTGCCGATGAAGTCCGTACCCGCTGACAAGTACAGCGCGGGCACGCCGATCTTGGCGAAGTTGAACTGGTCCGAGCGATAGAAGCTGCCGCGATCCGGAAACTGGTCCGCTTTCACGATGCGCTCCTGGGTCGCGGCGGCCGCATCGACGATGGCATCGATGGTCGATTTGCCCTTGCCTATGTAGGTCACGTCCTTGGTGCGGCCCCAGATGTTGCCGCTGTCGTAGTTGATGTTGGTGGCGATCCTGCCGGCCGGCACGCTCGGATGCAGCGAGTAATAACGTGAGCCGAGCAGGCCCTGCTCTTCCGCGGCGACGAACAAGAGCATGATCGATCGCTTCGGCGGCACCGGCAGCGCCTTGTACGCCTTGCCGATCGCCAGCACTTCAGCGACGCCCGAGGCATTGTCCATGGCGCCGTTATAGATTTTGTCGCCGGTGGCATCGGGCGCACCCACGCCGAGATGATCGTGATGCGCCGTATAGATCACGTATTCGGAAGCCAGCTGCGGATCGCTGCCTTTCATCACGCCATAGACATTGGCCGTGGTCGACTTGTTGAGTTTGTTGGTGAATTCGAGCGAGGTGGTGATACCCAGCGGCACCGGCTTGAAATCCTTCGATCGCGCCGAATCGATCAGCTTGCCCAGGTCGTTGCCGGACATCGCCACCAGCTGTTTCGCGGCGTCTTCGGTCAACCAGGCTTTGGTCTGGATGCGCGGTTCGCCTTCGGCGGGCAACTCTACTTGTTCGCCGCTCCACGAAGTCTGCACCACCTGGAACGGATAGCCGGCCGACGGCGTGGTGTGAATGATGATGGCGCCCGCTGCACCCTGTCGCGCGGCGCTCTCGTACTTGTACATCCAGCGTCCGTAATAAAGACGCGTGCTGCCGGCGAACAGGGCGGGGTCCCAATCGGGATCGTTGTTGAGCATGAGCAGGACCTTGCCCTTGAGATCCTGTCCCTTGAAATCGTCCCAGTCGAACTCCGGCGCCTGGATGCCGTAGCCGACGAACACCACCTCGGCATTCTTGATCGAAGCCTTCGGCTGCTGCACGCCGCTCGAACCGATGTACTGGTCCCACCACTTGAACGACGCTGTCTTGCCGCCGTGCTTGAAGGTCCATTGCGCCGGCATTTTCGACGTGATGCCCACCACGTCGAAGGACTGCTGCCAGCCATTGTCAGCGCCGCCAGGCTCGAAGCCGATCTGCTGTAATTGCTGGACGAGATAAGCGCGCGCTTTTTCGTCAGCGGTCGTCGTCGGACCGCGGCCTTCGAAATCGTCGCTCGAGAACTTCGTGATCTGGTCGCGCAGGTACTCGGCGGTGATCTGTTCCGCCGCCGTCTTGCTTTCGCCGCTGACGATCGATGCGGCGGGCGCCTCAGACTTGGGCTCAGGCGTCGGGTCGGGGCGTTTGCAGCCGGCAATTCCCACGCTCACGATCAGGCCAGCGGTGACGACGGCAAAAAAGGCAGGTCGGGCGGTCAGGTACATTGGCACTCCATGGGCTTTTTGCTGGGGCTTCGCTGGCGCGAAACTCTAGCACGCGCTCGAAGCAACCGGCGCACCGTCGACGCAAAGGCCGGGTTGCGGGTCGCAACTATTGAAAGCAAGATCCGCGAAGACCGACGCCGCCCTGCCCGTCATCATCCCCTCCATACTCAAACTCGAACGGAAGTTCTTCTCATGACCAGAGTAGCCATCACCGCGCCGGGCGCTGCGACCGTGGGCCCGTACTCGCATGCAGTGGAAGGCGCCGGACTGCTGTTCCTGTCCGGGCAGACGCCGGTCGATCCCGCCACTGGCGAGCTGGTGACCGGCTCGCTGGGCGAGCAGACGGCGCAATGCTTCAGGAACCTGAATGCGGTGCTCGAAGCGGCCGGCCTGACGCTCGACGATGTGGTCAACGTGCAGGTGTATCTCACCGACATGAACGACTTCGCCGCCATGAATGCTGTCTATTCGCAGCAGTTCGGCAAACCCTTTCCGGCGCGCACCACCATCGGCGTCGCGAGCTTGCCGCTGGGTGCAAGCATCGAGATCGGCATGACGGCGCGGACCGATCGCGGCACCGACAGTCCTTACGTCATCTGATATCGAACCCGCATTCGGGCAAAGCATTGCGTGGCGGTCGCGCCGCCATGTGATGATTCGCGTTCTCCCCGTCGTTCACGAACAAGGTCGTTTGCGAAGATGTCATCCGCTCCTGCATCGGCAACTCCGGCCGGCGGCTCGCCGGTAGCAGTCGTCTCCCGCTGGCTCACGCCGCTCGAACTCACTACGCTCGGCGCCATCTGGGGCGCGTCGTTTCTTTTCATGCGCATTGCCGCGCATGACTTCGGCGCCTTCGCACTCGTCGAAGTCCGCCTCGCGCTCGGTGCGCTCGTGCTGCTGCCTTTTCTATGGCGCGCGCGAACGCAATTCAAAGCATCGCAGTGGCCGGTGGTCGCCGGCATCGCGGCGATCAACTCCGCCATTCCATTCACGTTGTTTGCGTGGGCTGCGCAACGCGCACCGGCCGGCATCGGTGCGATCAGTAACGCCACTGCTGTGATGTTTACTGCGTTGGTGGCCTTTGCGTTCTATGGAGAAAAGATCACGCGTCGGCGCGCTATCGGCCTGGTGATCGGCTTCATCGGGGTCGCCGTGCTCGCGAGCGGCAAGACTTCCGGTGAAAGTGTTTGGCCGGCCGCGCTGGCGGGCACCTTCGCAGGATTGATGTACGGCATTGGCGGCAATCTCACCCGTCGCCATCTTGGCTTCGCGCCACCGAGCGCGATCGCGGCCTCGACGCTACTTTGCGCCGCGCTGCTGCTCTCGCCGCTCGCCGTGTTTACTTGGCCTGCCACAGCGATTCCGATGAAGTCGTGGCTGAGCGCGACGATGCTAGGCGTGCTCTGCACCGGCACTGCCTACGTGCTGTTCTATCGCCTGATCTATCGCATCGGCGCACCGGGCGCATCGACAGTTACTTACCTGGTGCCGCTGTTCGGCGTGCTGTGGGCGTGGTTATTCCTGGGTGAACCGTTGACCGCGAGCATGGCGACGGCGGCGATACTCATCCTCGGCGGCGTGGCGTTGAGCCAGAGGCGGTGAACCTCAACGATATTTCAATCCCGTCCCCGTATTGAAGACGACAACAGTGTCTTCCGGCCTGATGAAGCCGCTGTCACGCAGCTGTCGCAGCGCCGACCACGCAGCACCGCCTTCGGGACAAACATCTATACCGGAGCGCGACGCCAATTCGATGGTGGCTGCGTCGGCATCTTCGTCCGTGATCGTGATCGCGGTGCCTCGAGTGTCGCGCAGTGCCTGAAGGCAGATGAAACCGCCGATGGGCGACGGCACGCGCAATCCATAAGCATGTGTCTGTGGATCGGGCCACGGCTCGGTGCGGCTGCTGCCTTCGTGAAATGCTTTCGCCACCGGTGCGCAGCCCGACGACTGCACCGAGACGAAACGCGGACGCTTGCCCGCGGGAATCCAACCGAGAGCTTCCATCTCGTCGAACGCCTTCCACATGCCGACCAGCCCGGTGCCGCCGCCGGTGGGATAGAGAATCACATCGGGAACCGCACCTTCCATCTGCTCGACCAGTTCGTACGCCATGGTCTTCTTGCCTTCGATGCGATACGGCTCGCGCAGCGTCGATATATCGTAGGCATCGCGAGGACCCTGTTCACGCAGAAATTTTCCGGCGTCCGCGATGGTCCCCCGCACGCGATGAATGGTTGCGCCATAGAGTGCGCATTCATCGAAGAATGCTTTCGGTGTGTCGTCGGGCATGGCTACAGTGACGGGCAGTCCCGCACGTGCTCCATAAGCTGCGAGCGCACCGGCAGCGTTTCCCGCTGAAGGCGCTGCCAGCGCCTTTGCACCGAGGTGCTTCGCCATCGAGACCGCGACTGCCATGCCGCGAGCCTTGAACGATCCGGTGGGATTGCGCGACTCGTCCTTCACCCACACGCGATCTGCAACCGACAGAAGCGGCGTGAATCCTTCGGCCAGCGACACTTCGTCGCCCGCCTCCAGCGGCAGCAATTCACGATAGCGCCACAATGTCGGCTCGCGGCCTTGCAGGTCGGAGAGCGTCAACTTCACCATCGACAGGTCGTAGTCGACCCGCAGTGGCATGCCGCATTTCGTGCACACACCGAGCAGCAATTGCGGATCGTGCGCAGTGTTGCACGCGAAGCAACGGATGCCGGAGAGATGAGGCGAGAGTCGGGCCATGGGTTGCACCGGAAATTAAGCGAAAGGCACGGTAGCAGTGGCGTTGGTTGCGCTCAAGAGCGAAGCAAAACGAACCCTTGTCGCAAACACGCGGCACCTAGAGCCTAAGAGCCGCTACCCATCCGCACGCAGCGAGGTAAAGTGACCGCTCGTCTCCAGAGGATGGACCCCCATGATTTCCCGATTCGTCGATCGCTATTTTCTCGAACATCCGCGCTGCGTGGGCCAGCGCTACTTCGAGCATCTGTGGTTCGCGTGGCGCTTCGGCGCCGCTATGTTCCTTGGCGCCTGCGCAGTTTTTCTGCACGGCGTTCTGCCCAACATGCACCAGACCACAGCAAGCAAGATCGTGAACGAATTGTACGAGCGATTACAGGCGCGACACACGAAGACGCTGTAGTGCCCGAACGCAAACGCATCCTGTTGATCTACGGCGGTCACGCCGGCGGCCGCACCGAACAACTGGTCGCGGCCGTGCGGCAAGGCATCGAAACATTCGACGAACCCATGGAACTGCGAACCTTGCCGGCTCTCGAAGCGGGCGTCGACGACCTGCTGTGGGCACAAGGATTACTCATAGGCACGCCGGAGCATTTCGGCTACATGTCCGGTGCGGTCAAGGATTTCATGGACCGCACTTTCTATCCGGTCGAAAACAAGGTTCAGGGACTGCCTTATGCCGTATTCATCAGTGCCGGCAACGATGGCACCGGGGCTGCATCCGCAATCGCGCGAATTGCTATCGGCTATCAATGGCGCGAGATCGCGCCACCGCTCATCGTGAAAGGCGAAGTCATGGAAGCGCATCGCCTGCAATGTATCGAACTGGGCAAGACCATGGCCGCGGGACTCGACTTAGGCATCTTCTGATCCCGTGAAGTTCGTCAGGTCGCCTGCTGCGCAAAAGGCGGAAGCTGCAATCCATGTTTGCAGCACTCATCCAGACATGGAACCGATCAGTACTTTCCTAGCGCAGATGCATACAGACATACCCCGGTTGCTGGGTCTGCTCATTGCATTGGCCGGAGGCCTGTTCGCCGCGGGGAGCTTCGTACGTCGACGTCATCCGACGCCAGGCGGCGTGGGCGCGGCAACCAGCACCGGCAGGATCGTTTACAGCGATACTCCCACCGTCCGAGTCGCCAAGTCGCAGCGTGTCGATCGGGTCCGCAAGCTCGCCCGCCTCGCGGCCGGCGAACACTTCGACGTGCTGGAAAATCACGGCATCCCGGTGCCTCGCTTCCGCGTCACGGTCAAATCCATTGGCGAGCGTGCTGGCAGCCCCACCGCGCACATTCTCGTATCGTATGGCGGCACCCAGGTGAGCTGCGGTCCCGCAGTCGAGGAGGTGGCCAGCAACGAGTTCATTCTGCCTCTCACCAAGCGGGACGATCCGCGCACGACGGTGTTTCACTTTCACGAACGGGGCGATGCTCTCGATTTCATGCGCGTCAGGCTGCGTGGTATCGATGCCGACGGCGCAGCGGAAATCGACCTCATGCAGGTATCGGGAAACTGGCTGAAAGGCTGAGCACGCGAAGATTCGGGGCGCGAGCCGCCCATGTGAAAGTGGCTGTGTGAAAATCACGCCATGACCGTCGGCAGCAAACTCCCCCGCTCTTTCTATGCGCGCAGCACGCTCATCGTCGCTCGCGAACTCATCGGCATGCACCTGGTCCGGCAGCGTGCCGGGCAACGACAAGTGGGCCGCATCGTCGAGACCGAGGCCTACCAAGGCCCGAAGGACCTGGCGGCTCACTCGGCACGAGGGCGCACCGCGCGTAACGAGGTCATGTTTGGACCTCCCGGCCATGCCTATGTCTATCTCATCTACGGCATGTGGAACTGCGTGAACGTGGTGACCAATCTCGCCGGCATCCCGCATGCGGTATTGATCCGGGGCCTGGAGCCCATCGCCGGCATCGACGAGCCGACCCACGGGCCGGGACTTCTTTGTAAGGCCCTGCATATCGACCGCTCGCTGAGCGGCGCGGATCTGGATGGCGGGGAGCTGTGGATCGAGAAACCTGCCGGTGCCTGGCGCAAGCCCCAGATCGAGCGGGCGACGCGCATCGGCGTGGACTACGCAGGCGATTGGGCCCACAAACCCTGGCGATTCCTCGACCGGGACTCCCCTTATGTCTCAACTGTGAGCGCCGCGAGGCGGCGCCGGGCGCTGGCGGGCTGAGGCGGCGGCCCCGGGGACCCTCTCTTTATGGTCTAATCCGCCCCGCCATGATTCCCGCCCGCGAGCTTTTTTCCTACCGTAAACATTGGGCTGCCCGCTTCGGCACGGCGCCGTTCCTGCCCATGTGCCGCGAGGAAATGGAGGCGCTGGGCTGGGACAGCTGCGACGTCATCATCGTGACAGGCGATGCCTACGTCGACCATCCGAGCTTCGGCATGGCCATCATCGGCCGCGTGCTCGAAGCACAGGGTTTCCGCGTCGGCATCATCGCGCAACCGGACTGGCGCTCCACCGCCGATTTCGAAAAGCTGGGCCGGCCCAACCTGTTCTTCGGCATCACCGGCGGCAACATGGATTCGATGGTGAACCGCTACACCTCGGATCGCCGCATCCGCAGCGACGACGCCTACACGCCCGGCGGCCAGGGCGGTCAGCGCCCGGATCGCTGCGTGATCGTCTATGCGCAGCGCGTTCGCGAAGTCTTCAACGACGTTCCGGTCATCGTCGGCGGCATCGAAGCCAGCCTGCGGCGCATCGCGCACTTCGATTACTGGTCTGAGAAGATTCGCCGCTCGGTGCTGCTCGACTCGAAGGCCGACCTGTTGATGTACGGCAATGCCGAGCGGCAGATCGTCGATGTCGCGCACCGGCTCGCCAAGGGCGAGAAGATCGAGTCGATCACCGATCTGCGCGGCACGGTGTTCACGCGTCACGCGACTCCCGAAGGCTGGACGGAAATCGATTCGACCACCATCGACGAGCCCGGCGCCGTGCGACCGCTGCCGAATCCCTATGCGATCAACGATGCCGCATCGAAAGCGGCGATGGAGTCGGCTGGCCTGGATACGTCGGGGTGGACTGCAAGCACGGATGCAGATCCGACTGCAACGAGCGCACCGCCGCCTTGCGCCGCTCCGGCCGCAACAGCCGCAGCTCCGGTAACTCGCGTCGTAAAGTTTTATCGCCAGGTGCCTACATCGGATCGAGGCGCTTCCGTCATCCGCATGCCGTCGTACGAAGCGGTTCGCGACGATGCCGTGCTGTACGCACATGCGTCGCGCATTCTTCATCTGGAATCCAATCCAGGCAACGCTCGCGCCCTGGTGCAGCGTCACGGCGATGTCGACGTGTGGCTGAATCCGCCGCCGCTGCCGTTGAGCATGAAGGAAATGGACGGCATCTACGATCTGCCGTATCGACGCGTGCCGCATCCGTTCTATGCCGATGCGAAGATTCCGGCGTACGAGATGATTCGTTTCTCCATCGCCATCCAGCGCGGCTGTTTCGGCGGCTGCACCTTCTGTTCGATCACCGAACACGAAGGCCGCATCATCCAGAACCGCTCGGAGGATTCGATCATTCGCGAGATCGAAACCGTGCGCGACACGGTGCCCGGTTTCACCGGCGTGATTTCCGATCTCGGCGGGCCCACCGCCAACATGTACCGGCTGGCGTGCAAGTCGACGAAAATCGAGAACGCATGCCGCCGTCCGTCCTGCGTGTATCCGGGCATCTGCCCGAACCTCAACACGGACCACATGCCGCTGATCAAGCTCTATCGCCGCGCGCGCACCTTGCCGGGCATCAAGAAAGTGCTGATCGGTTCGGGCGTGCGCTACGACCTCGCCGTCGAATCGCCGGAGTACGTGAAGGAGCTGGTCCAGCATCACGTCGGCGGTTATCTCAAGATCGCGCCGGAAGCCATCGGCGAAGGCCCGCTGTCGAAAATGATGAAGCCGGGCGTCGGCAGCTACCACAAGTTCAAGGAGCTGTTCGAAAAGTACTCCAAGGAAGCAGGCAAGGAGCAGTACCTGATTCCGTACTTCATCGCGGCGCATCCGGGCACCACCGACACGGATATGCTGGAACTCGCCGTGTGGCTGAAGACGAATGGCTTTCGCGCCGACCAGGTGCAGGCGTTCCTGCCTTCACCGATGGCGAGCGCCACCGCGATGTGGCACTCGGGCAAGAATCCGCTCAAGAAGGTCACGCACACCAGCGAAGAAGTGCACATCCCCAAGGGATTGAAGGTCCGTCGCCTGCACAAGGCCTTCCTGCGTTATCACGACGCGAACAATTGGCCGCTGCTGCGTGAAGCGCTGCGGAAGATGGGGCGTGCGGACCTCATCGGCTCGGGGAAGCGACACCTGATTCCGGCATGGCAGCCTGCGGGGACGGGCGATGCGCGAGAAGGGAATCGGGCGCCACCGGGTGTGGTGAAGAAGAGCGTGAGGACGGTGCCGCCAGCGGGCACAGGGACTCAGCCGTTGCGGGTC
>JBEVKB010000095.1:0-10111 GCA_040509875.1 Steroidobacteraceae bacterium
GCTCTACGCGGTGACAGTGCTCGTGGCCCTGCGCTGGGCTACGTCGAATCTACGCCAGGTGAATCCCGAGAACAGCGCGGTGGTGGTTCGCATGGGCACGTTGCAACGTGCCCAGCAGGCAGGGCTGTTGCTGGCATGGCCCGAGCCGTTCGAGCGAGTGGTGTTGCTGCCCTCGGCGGAAACGGTGATCGAGCATCACGTGCAGGCGTTGCAGAGGTCGACCACCGCCGTACAGGCGGAAATGTCATCTGCCGACGATGACGAAGCAGAGCCGCTCGACGATGCGCTCGCAGGCTCCGGTTATCTGCTCACCGGCGACGCCGGCATCGTGCAGCTCGATGTCCGGGTGTTCTACAAAGTCGTCGATCCGTACGAATACGTTCTGCAACAGGACCACGTTGTGCCGGCGCTCGATCGCATCGTGGCGCGGACGGCTGTCTCTGTATGCGCGTCGCGCGACTTGGACACGATCCTGGTAGCACGTCCCGAACTGGTGGCGGAGCAGAATGACATCGCGGGCCAGCGCGAACGATTACGTGGTGATCTCTTGGACGGCGTGAATGCGCGACTCGCGGCATTGCGTAACAGTCATGCGGGTCTCGGTATCGAACTCACTCGCGTCGATGTTCAGTCTTCATTGCCGCATCCGACGGTCAGTGCCTTCAATACCGTGCTGACGGCGACGCAGATGGTGGAGAGAAATCTCGCCGAAGCCCGCAACGATGCAGCGTGGACTGTGCAGAACGCAACGCAGGCGGCGGACCGCATCCTGCAAGTAGCGAATGCGCAGGCATCCGAACGACTCTCGAAAGCACAGACCGACACGGCGACCATTCTGCAACTGGCGCAGTCGATACACGATCGCGTCGATCCGGGCCTGTCGATGCGAGTCTATCGTGAGCGCATGGCCGCCATTCTCGCGAAGGCCGGCTCGGTCACCATGGTGGATGCGAAAGACGAATCGCACCTGATCGTTCCGGGCGCGCCATGAGTGTTGCCGTGAATCCTGAAGCGACCGCAGATACGACCAGCATGCTGACGCGCGACGAGCAACGTGCGGCAGCCCGTCGCCTGTCGCTCGCGATGACCGCGCTCGGTTTGTTGCTGCTCGGACTGTTATGGACATGGCGTGCACCGGGGCAATCGGGTGTCGGCCAGTTGTTGATCGGCGTCGCGGCGCTGCTGGTTGCGCTGCCCGTGGTTCGCGCCGGCTGGCACAGTCTCCTGCACCCGGACCTGCATGGCATCACCGATCTGCTCATCGCGCTCGCCATGCTCGGTGCCTGGGCCACAGGCGACTTGATGACGGCGGTGCTGCTGCCCATCGTGATGATCTTCGGCCATGTACTCGAAGAACGCAGCGTCATCGGATCGCACGAAGCCATCTCGGCTTTGGGTCGGCTGACGCGCAGTCGCGCTCGTTTGGTAGGCGGCAACGAGGAAGTCACCGAAGTAGACAACTCCACGTTGCGCGCTGGCGATAGAGTCGAAGTGCGAGCGGGTGATCGCGTGCCTGCGGACGGTCGAGTGCTGGAAGGGCAGGCGAGTCTGGACACAGCGCCGATCACCGGCGAGTCGGTGCCGCTCGAAGTCGGCGTTGGCATGGAAGTCTTCGGCGGCTCGATCAATCTCGATGGCCTGCTGCGCATCGAAGTGACGCGCACCGGCGATGAATCGACGCTGGGCAAAGTCATCGCGCTGATGCAGAGCGCCGAGCGCTCCAAGCCGCCCATCACGCGCATTCTCGAGCGCTATGCCAGCCAGTACATGGTCCTGGTGCTGCTGATCGCGGCGGTGACCTGGTTCACCACCAACAGTCCACAAGCGATGCTGGCTGTGCTGGTCGCCGCCTGTCCGTGCGCGCTCGCGATGTCGGCACCGGCAACGGCGATCGCCGGCATTGCCGTCGCTGCGCGTCACGGCATATTGATCCGCGGTTCGGCGTTCCTGGAAGAGCTGGCGGATACGACATCGCTGGTGATCGACAAGACTGGCACGCTTACCTATGGCTCGCTGAGATTGCAGGAGGTACGCACTGCCAATCACAGCGCCGACCAGCAATTGATATTGAAGCTGGCGGCGAGCGTGGGCGCGGCTAGTAGTCATCCCGTGAGTCGTGCACTGGCGAAGCTGGTCGCCAATGACGCGCACTTGCCCTTGCAGGAAGTTCACGAGCGGCCGGGCCTTGGTGTGGTCGCAACGACGAGCGAAGGCCGCGTCGCGCTGGGTCGGCCGGAACTGTTCGAACAGCTCGGCATACGCACGAGTGCTCTGCCGGTTCACGATGGGCCGATCGCTGGTCTTGCGCTCGATGACACGTTCGTCGCGTGGCTGCTGCTTGCCGACACGGTGCGCCCCGAAGCGGCGACGGCGCTCGCGGGACTTCGCGAACTGGGTCTGAATCGCCAATTGCTGCTCACGGGCGATCGGGCCAGTGTCGCGAACGCATTGGCCCGCGATGTAGGAATCAGCGACGTGCAGGCGCAAGCACTGCCTGAAGACAAGCTCGCACGCGTCAACGCTGAGATCGACAGTGGCTTCCGGCCTATGGTGGTTGGAGATGGCATCAACGATTCGCTGGCGCTGAAAGCCGGCGTGGTTGGTGTCGCGATGGGTGCGGGCGGGTCGGACATCGCACTCGCGTCGGCGGATGTGGTGCTGATAGGCAGCGACCTACGCAGGCTGGGTACCTGCGTTCGCTTGAGCCGACGCTGCCGCCAGACGTTGCTGGTGAACGTGATCATCGGCCTGTCCTGGACGCTGGCCATCGTCGGCGCGGCGGCGTTTGGATTGCTGGGCGGCGCGGGAGCAATGATCGCGGCGCTGCTTCATAACCTGAGCACGCTGCTGGTGCTGGGGAATGCGGGGAGGCTCTTGAGGTTTCATGAGCCGCTGGCTTCTTCTTTCCTCCCCCGGTCGCCGGAGAGGAAATAGATCTCTTTCCCTAGTGGGGTCCGCCGCTCCATTCCCGTCACATCCCCACATCGTTCCGTCACTGGAGAGTTCTGGCATGAGGATTACTTCCGCAGTGGTATGCGCGCTAGCCGCGGGCATGCTGGGTACATCGATCGCTGCGTCGGCGCAGTCGTTCGATCACTACCTCAAGCTGACCCCCGAGAATGCGGCCATCGGCAACTTCCCGTTGCAGAAGAAACCCATCCTGACGGTCAAGTCGGGCGCGACGGTCAAGATCGATGGCGGCGGCGGTAACCGCTGGGCCGATAAAGATCCGCTGACCTGGATGAAGGAAAACAATATCGCTCTCACGCCGGCGCAGGCCGAAGCCGTGAAAGAAACCGATAAAGTCGTCAAAGAAGCCACTCACTACGCGGGCATCACCTCGGGCCACATTCTGATCGGACCCATTGCCGTCGAAGGCGCAATGCCCGGCGACGCCATCGAAGTCCGCATCATTTCCGTCGTACCTCGCATTCCATTCGGCACCGTCTCGACGCGTCCCGGTCGTGGCGGCATTCCGGATGAAGTGCCTGAACCGTACGCACACACCGTCATGCTCGACATGAAGCGCAACGTCGGCGTGTACGAACCCGGCATCGAAGTTCCGCTCGGTCCGTTCATGGGCGTGATGGGCGTGCAGCCTCCGGAATCGGAAGGCCCGAATCGTCGCAGCGGCCCTCCCGGCACGTTCGGCGGCAACCTGGATTGCAAAGACCTGGTCGCCGGCACCTCGCTGTTCCTGCCTGTCTATCATCCCGGCGGCCTGTTCTACACCGGCGATTCGCACGCGGCCCAGGGCGATGGCGAAGTCACCGTTACGGCCATCGAAACAGCCAACACCGCCGTGCTGAAGTTCGTGCTGCATAAAGGCATGAAGCTGACGGCGCCGCGCGCTGAAAGCGCCACGCACTACATGGCGTTCGGCCTCGACCCGGATCTCAACAAGGCGATGCAGATGGCCATTCGCGAGACCAATGCTTATCTCAAGGACATCAAGGGCCTCGAGTTCAAGCGCGCCTTCACGTTGTCGAGCATCGGCGTCGACTTCCGCGTGACGCAGGTCGTCGACGACACCAAGGGCATCCACTCGATGATTCCTAAGAAGCTGTTCGTCAACGACAAGCCGTCGTTCTGGTCGCCTGCCCGTTGATCGGGTTCGTTGATCGCCAGAGTTCGATAACAATAAGAACGAAACCAGCAGCAGCCCGATCCGCCTGTCCCCTTTCCTCGGTAGGGCGTTCTGGCTGCTGGCCTGTTTGACATCGGTGTCGCCCTCGCGGCGACACCGATGAAGTTTCATCCAAGACACGACCATCTTCCGTTCAAGCTTCCGACGGGCGAGCCCCGGGCGCCAAGTCGCTTCGTCGCGAGCGGATGAGGCGATCTCTCAACAGCAGGAACGGTCGCTCGACCGTGGCCCACAGCAATACAGCCACCGCCAGGCTGGAAGCAAAATAGATCGCCAAGCCACTCACGCCCGCGAGCGCCTCAGCATCGAACAGCAGCGGATCGAGATGGCTGGCCATCTTGTGCGTCAGGTACAAGCTGTACGAAATCGTTGCGATGGCCGCCGCACCTGGGACGCGCCAGCCGGCGAAGTATCGTTCCCAATCCAGCGATGCCGATAGCAGGCAGGCGCAACCGAAAGAGAGCAGTGGATAGCCGAAGGTCGCGCCCAGCAGCGATAGCGTGGGCCCACCGATGAATGGTGCGCTCGGATAGTGGAACAGAAAGCTCGCGAGCGTGATGGTTGCTACGCCGAGCAGTAATGCGGCGCGAGGGTCCGCATAGCGTCGCCAGTGCTCAGGATAGAAACAACGATAAGCAGCGAGCAGCACGCCGAACAGCAGGCCATCGAGACGGCAGTACGTCGGGTAGTAGATCGTCTTCAGATAGATCGGACTCAACTCGTTGCTGGTCGCTGGCAACGTCGCTGCGACCACATGTAGCCAGAGCGCCGCACGCAGCGCCATTCCGCCGACCAGCACTCCACTGGCAAGCAGCAGCGCCCAACCGCGCCAGTCTGCTTTCCTCAACATCAATACCAGTGCCGGCAGCAGCAGGTAGAAATGTTCTTCGACGCACAGCGACCAGGCCTGCGTGAACGGCCCGCCCACGCGATAGTCCAGTCCGAAATTCATGGTGAACGTGAGATAGCGCCACACCGGCGGCAGATTCTCGTGCAGTGCCGGAACCCAGGCATATAACGCCAGCACGGTGAGGAAGGCCGGCAGAATCCGCAGCGACCGTTTGAGATAGAACTCCGGCAGCCGCGGTAGCTCTCCTCGGGCTACCGGGGTCAGCAGTTGCGTTCCGATCAGGTAGCCACTGAGCACGAAGAACAGATCGACGCCCGTCCAGCCGAACTGGCGTAATCCTTCGAGCGAATCGAGTCTCGCGGGGCGGGGAAGATGCCAGAGCATCACGAGCACTATCGCCAATGCACGCAGCAGGTCGGGGCCGGGGGAGCGTGGGGTGGTGAGTCGGTGCGCCGTTGGATCCATGGCTGCCGGATTTGCTGTCGATGAGGTTAGTTTAGCGGCTCTATTCCGCGCCCGATCCTACAAAGCGACCAGCGAATAACTCGTACTGCGGCCGCCGCTGTCGTCCTTCTTCATAGCGCCACGTGCGATCAGGTCCAGGATGTCGCGATGAGCCGTGTCCTGCGATGTCTTCGCGAGCTTGGCCCACTTGCTGGTCGTGAGCTTGCCTTCGAAGCCGTCGAGTAGCTTGTTGAGAACCCGGATCTGCCGTTCGTTGAGGGGCTCCTTCGCGAAGCGCTCCCAGAATCGCGCCTTGTCCAACACAGCACCGAGTGTTTCCTGCGTTCCGTCGATTGCCCGCTCCAGGCAGTTCAGGAACCAGACATGCCATCGTGTTACGTCGAGGTCGCCCTTCTGCGTGCTTTCCAATATCTCGTAGTACTCATTGCGCTCGCGGCGGATCTGCGCGGACATGCTGTAAAAGCGCTGCCCGGTTTTTTCGGAACGCGCCAATGCCATGTCGGCGATGGCCCGTGCGATGCGTCCGTTGCCATCGTCGAAAGGGTGAATGGTGACCGACCACAAATGCGCAAGGCTCGCGAACAGTAAGGGGTCGATGTCGCCGGGTTTCGCGAACCATTGCAGAAATTTTTTCATTTCACCGGCGACTCGTTTCGCGGGAGGCGCCTGGTAGTGGACCTTCTGCTTGCCGACGCGACCTGAGACGACCTGCATCGGGCCGGTGCTGTCGTCGCGCCACTTACCGACGGCGATTTCCTGCATGGCGCTGCGGCCGGTAGGGAAGAGCGCCTTGTGCCACGCGAGCAATCGCTGCGCCGTCAAAGGCTTCGTGTAGTTGCCCGTCGCGTCCAGCATCAGTTCGACGATGCCGTCGACATTGCGGTCGGAAGGCACCAACCCCGCTACATCCATGCCGAGCTGGCGGGCGATTGACGACCTCACCTGTTCGGTGTCGAGTTGTTCACCTTCGATCTCGCTCGACTTCACGACGTCCTGGGTGAGGGTGCGAAGATGAGCTTCGCCACGCAGGTCGAAGCCCATAGCCGCCATCTTGCCGAGCAGGCGTCCCTGCTCGCGCGAGACTCTCGCAAGCTGTGAGGACAGGGCAGGTCGGTCCCAGGTAAAGCCGGGCCACCTGGCTCTTTCCCATAGGTACATCGGCTAATCTCCGCATATTCTGCGGAAGATAATCGCGGCTGTTCTCCGCAAAGGCAAGACCTAATCTCCGCAGGGTGTGCGGAGATTAGGAGCTTATTCTCCGCAGCGTGCGCTATCCTGACGCCGAGGTTCGGGTGGACATGAGCACAACGAACACTTTTGATCGAAAGAATAAAGAGCGCTATCACGCATATTAGTTGTGAAGTTTCCGAATAACCAGCATTATTCTGCAATTTATGAGGATCGAGATCCATCTCGCCAATCAATGGCTGCACTGCGCCGACCTTTCCGGAGAGCCCGGCAGTCGCTATCAGCCCGTGCGGATCGCGTATGCCGTCGACTTCGCCGTCGCCCACCTGTTCGCCCTGGATCATCGGGCGCTTTCGGTCCAACTTCCCGTGGATCTCGGAACTCGCCAGCTTTCTCAATGGCCAGCATTCCTCATCGACCTCTTGCCCCAGGGCGCTGCGCGTCGTCGCCTGGAGCGGGCAGGGGAGGGACTGACGGAGTGGGATCTGCTGCTACGAGGTGCGTTTAACCCGGCAGGGAATCTTCGCGTCGTGCCCGGCGAACCGCTGCCACCGCCCCGACACCGTCCCTTTGAACTCGGAGAGATGCTGGCGCGGGGTGATGAGTTCATAGAACATGCCGCGAGACTGGGGGCTACCGTTGTCGGCGCAACAGATACCCAGGGTGAAGCACCTAAGTTCTGGGTGGTGCGCGATGCCGAAGGGCGCTGGTATCCGGACGATGGCCGCTGCGACGATTTTGCAGTGGAGCACGCGCTTCTGAAGTTTCCTGTTCCCGAAGCAGGACAGCATGCGCAGTTGATGCTCCGGACTGAAGCGGCTTATCAGCGCGTCGCGCGTCAAATGGGAATGCGCGTCACCAGTGAGCTACCGGAATTCATCGAGGGTGCGTTGCTGGTGCCGCGATTCGATCGGCGTCGGCGCAACGGCGTCGTGGAGCGACTCGGTGTCGAGAGCCTTTATTCCATTGCCGGGGTGATCGATAGCGCGCAGAGCGCCTTGCGCCACGATCAAGTCTTGATCGAACTCTCGCGCACGCTGACCGACTTCGAGACTGAACTGCGAGAATACGTGCAGCGCGATCTCTTCAATCTTGCGGTAGGCAACCGCGACAATCACGGCCGCAATACGGCCGTCCTCAAAGACGTGGACGGTACGCTGCGACTTGCGCCACTGTTCGACGTTGGCCCTGCATTTCTCGACGCGCGTGCACTTAGCCGCGTCATTCGTTGGGACGGTGAAGCGCCGGGCGGCGTCGACTGGCCGGCTGTGCTCGATCGTCTGGCAATTCGTTTCGAAGAGGCGGGCACACCGATCGACGTCGACTTCGTCGCCCGCTGCATGGGCGATTTTGCCGAGCGACTGCCGCAGCTGCCTGAGCTCATGCGGGCGAATGCGGTGGATGAAATGGTGATCGAGTATCGCGGTCCCGAAATAGAACGGCTCGCGCGCAGCTTGGCCGACATGCCAAGGACGAAGTGATCCGATGCGCCGCGTCCACCGCTCTCTGCAGCCGGAACACATCAATACGCTTCGCGAGCAACTCAACGCGCAGATTCCCAGCAACGATCTGCCCATCGCCGAAGTCATTCGTACCATGCGGTTGATCGCCAAGCGTTCGCAAAGCGAGTACGCGAAGCTCTGTGGCGTGGCGCCGCGAGTGCTGGCCGAGATCGAGTCGGGCTCGGCGAACCCGCGTCTTGCCACACTGCAGGCCTTGTTGCGGCCCTTTGCTTATCAGATGGGCGTCGTCCGTGCCACAGACCCGACGATCGTTACTGCAACGAAGCGTGCAGCGATTGGCAAGGCGAGGGTCAGTCCGGACGCTGCGAAGGCGGCGCGCAAGACCAAGCAGGGAAGATAAAGTCATCCCGCGACCGTTGCGAGGATCGCGGCGCGTCCGCGCTCTTATCCACCCCCATTCGTGACGATATCTTATCGGTCCCATGACCGACGCTCACCGCCGTCGATGGCACAATCCCCTTGGCCCGCGTTGAATGGGGTCCGGAATGTGAGAGGCGTATATGCAGCAGCTTGGAATGATCGGATTGGGGCGCATGGGCGCAAACATGGTTCGACGCCTGTCGGCGGCAGGTCATCGATGCGTGGTGCATGACATGCACGCGGCGGCGATCGAGGCGCTCGTCGGGCCGAATGTGACTGGAGCGGCATCGCTCGAGGCACTGGTGCAGGCACTGCAGCCACCGCGAGCTGTCTGGTTGATGGTGCCGGCGGCTGTCGTCGACCAGGAACTCGCGCTGCTGGTTCCGCTGCTGTCGCCCGGTGACATCGTCATCGACGGCGGCAATTCTCACTATCACGACGACATTCGTCGCGCCGCTGAATTGAAAACGCGTGACATCCACTACGTAGATGTCGGCACGAGCGGCGGTGTCGCGGGCCTGGAGCGCGGTTACTGCCTGATGATCGGCGGGGAACAGCCGGTGGTGCAGCGACTCGCGCCGATCTTCGCCACGCTGGCGCCCGGTCTGGACGATAACCTCGCGAAAGTAGACGGCAGCCTCAGTACAGCCGAACACGGCTACCTGCATTGCGGCCCATCCGGCGCCGGCCACTTCGTGAAGATGGTCCACAACGGCATCGAATACGGAGTCATGGCGGCGTATGCGGAAGGCATGAACATCCTGCGCAACGCCAACGTAGGCAGGCAGCATCGCGCTAAAGATGCGGAGACCACGCCGCTGCGTAACCCGGAACACTATCAATACGATCTCGACCTGCCGGCGCTCGCAGAAGTATGGCGTCACGGCAGCGTGATCAGTTCATGGCTGCTCGATCTGATGGCGCAGTCATTGCGCAACGACGCCGATCTCAGCGAGTACTCGGGCCACGTGTCCGATTCCGGCGAAGGACGTTGGACTCTCGCGGCGGCCATCGATGAAGGCGTGCCCGTGCCGGTGATCAGCGCGGCGCTGTTCGGACGATTCCAGTCACGCGGCAACTCCGACTACGCCGACAAAGTGTTGTCGGCGATGCGCAAGCAGTTCGGCGGACACGACGAGAAGAAGTAAGTAGACATACAACTGCTGGATTCATAGTGGCTCAAGGCTTGCGGCGGGAGCGCACTCACGCCCACCGCGTAGAGTGCGGCGACATCATTGAGCTGTAGGGCGGCAGGCAGCTGATGGAATATTCGGCGATTCGGCTCTTCGTCGAACGCGCCGGTGCGTATGTCGGCAGGCAACTGGAGAATGATGAGTTATCTCGAGTAGTGGAGGTTTGTCGACGCAGCGTTGGCAGTCCGCTAGCCATCGATTCACATTCATGCATCGACAAACGGCAATGACGATCGTGAGCGCCCCCCGGAGATAAATTCGCATGCGCTCGACGGTTGCGGAGAGTGAGCCTTTGATTCGTGAGAACAGCCCGGCCTGCCTCTCCCTCGCAGGTTCCGGCGCATGCGTCCGCGGTCGGTCTACATGGTGCACCTGTCTCTCGAGG